>JAHEEB010000378.1 GCA_024640925.1 Bacteroidota bacterium
AAACCATTTTCTTCCCGGAGAGTATTAAAGGAGAACCCATCATATTTAACAATACCTCCGCCGTGTGTGCCAATCCACAATACACCACGTGAATCTTCACAAACAGCATAGATTTCCGATTGTGCCAATCCCTGGTCGACCGAATAATTTTCAAAGTTATACCGTTGTCCGATTGCCTGAAAGGTGCAAACCGAAATAAGAATAATTGAAAAACAAAGCCTACCCATAAAAATCTGTTGAAATATAAAATGGGATAATCTATCAGGATTTAATTTATTCAAACTGTGCCCAAAGCAAATCTTTTAGCTTTTGTATATGAAAGTTCGTTACAGAAGAAATAAAAACATAGGGAACTGAGGGTAAATCTAGCCTGATTTCTTCCATTAGCTCTTCATCAAGCATATCCGATTTTGTAATAGCCAGTACCCTTTTCTTATCTAATAATTCGGGGTTATATTTTTCAAGTTCTTTAAGTAGTATCCTGTATTCTGCGGAAATATCCTTTGAATCGGCAGGTACCATAAACAAAAGAGTTGAGTTTCGTTCTATATGTCTGAGAAACCTAAGGCCAAGGCCTTTCCCCTCGGCAGCACCTTCAATAATTCCGGGTATATCAGCCATCACAAACGACTTATTATCTCTGTAATATACAATTCCGAGATTAGGTGTGAGGGTAGTAAACGGATAATCTGCTATTTCGGGCTTAGCTGCAGAAACTACCGACAAAAGTGTTGATTTTCCGGCATTCGGAAAACCGACAAGCCCCACATCTGCAAGAATTTTAAGCTCGAAAGTAAAAATGCCTTCCTGTTCAGGTTCGCCTGGTTGGGCGAAACGTGGAGTCTGGTGAGTTGCTGTTTTAAAGTGAGTATTCCCCTGACCACCGCGACCACCTTTTGCAAGGATTCTTTCTTCGTCATGTTCTGTTATTTCCATGATTAATTCGCCGGTCTCCGAATTCCTGATAATAGTTCCGAGAGGAACTTCTACATAAACATCTTTCCCATCAGCACCTGTACTCTGAGAAGCAGAACCCGATTCGCCATTTCCTGCTAAAACATGCTTATGGTAGCGCAAATGCAAAAGGGTCCATAAATTCCGGTTTCCTTTCAAAATAACGTGACCACCACGACCTCCGTCGCCTCCATCAGGGCCACCTTTCGGTACAAATTTTTCTCTTCGAAAATGCACCGAACCACCGCCACCCTTACCCGATCGACAATAAATGTTGATATAATCTACAAAATTTGTATCTGCCATACTGCAAAAGTAATAATTAAAGATGAATATAATGAATAGGGTTGCATTATTGTTATAAGTCAATATCTTAACGATTGACAGCGCCTTCTGTTGATCAGAAATTTTTTGTTGTAATAAAAACAGATTGCCATTTAGAGGACATAAATAGGAGTTTCTTACCACAATTTATGTTTTCTTAAATAAAAACCTTATAAAATATTTTGAATATTTAACAGTGTTAACTATATTTGCATAGTTAATAATTCAGATTAGTATTAATATATTAGATGCGTGTTAATATGGGAAACAAAGAAATACAGGAACAGAGAATAAGGGGATATTTTGTCCAGGCAACAAAGGAAATCCTGAAAGCAGAAGGATTACATAGTCTGAGTGTAAGGAATATTGCTAATAAGGCAGGATATTCATATGCTACTATTTACAATTACTTTCGCGATGTTAAAGACCTTGTATTTGAATGTGTGAAGGATTTTCAGGAAGAAGCGGAAACATTTGTTAAAGTTCAGACTAAAAAGTCGGAGCCGGGAATACCAAAAATCAAGAGCATTTCCATAGCTTATATTAATTATTTCATTGAATATCCAGGGATTTTTGAACTATTCTTTATTGAGAAGATGTACAATATTGCCGGGAAACAGCCTACAATCGATTTAATCAACACATTTCTTGAAAGACTGTGCGCAGAGGAGTGGAATAGTATGGTGCTTGAAAAACAAATAAGTCAAAAAGCCTCAGATTCTGCAAAAGTAAAACTTCAGATTATAACAACCGGCTTGTTGCTGATGTATCTTCACAGGCAATACCCGGCAGATTATAAACAGTTTATTGCCCTGGCAGCAAAAGAGATAGATGAAACCCTCGATAATCTAAACTTATCAAAACAATCGAAGAAATAAAACTTAAAAAGAGGAAATAGCCGCAAAGGTTCATAGCCTTTGCGGTACCTTGTTATTTTACCGAATCGATAGCTTTACAGAGCCTGTCGAATATTTCATCGATAGAACCAATTCCATTAATTGATCTATACTTATGCTGATCTTCATAAAAATCAATGACAGGAGCCGTATCCTTATTATAGACCTTAATCCGGTTTTCAATAATCGATTGATTTTGGTCATCGGCCCGACCGGAATCCTTTCCCCTGAGGAGCAAACGTTTAATAAGCTCTTCGTCATCTACTTCAAGGGAAAGCATAAGGTTTATGGGTGTTCCCTTTTTTCTGAGCATTGAATCGAGGGCTTGTGCCTGAGTATTGGTTCGTGGAAATCCATCGAAAATAAAACCTTTAGCTCCAGCATTGGCATCGATTTTATTTTCAATCATGCCAATAACTACTGAATCGGAAACCAGTTCGCCCTTATCCATAAAACCCTTAGCCTCAAGTCCCAATGGTGTTTTAGCTGTGAGTTCGGCTCTCAATATATCACCCGTTGAAAGATGTATAAGTTGATATTTCTCCAAAAGTTTTGTGGCCTGTGTTCCTTTACCTGCCTCCGGAGGCCCAAATAATACAATGTTTAACATAGCATTAGTCATTAATTATAGTATAAATACTTTCAAGATTCCTTCCATATCCATTATAATCAAGACCATAACCGACAATAAAATCGTTTGGTATTTTAAAACCAATATAATGGATTTCATGCTGTCTTTTATACGAATCGGGTTTAAACAATAAGGTTGCGATGCGGACTTCGGTACAATTCTGATCAGACAATTCAGCAATAATATTGTCTATAGTGTTTCCAGAATCAACAATATCTTCAATGATAATCAAATGGCGGTTTACAAGCCTTTCATCCAGACCTATTATTTGTTTCACAACTCCTGTAGTCCACATACCTTCATAAGAAGACAATCGAACAAACATTGTCCTGCAATTCAGATTTATATGCCTGAGTAAATCGCCGGCAAAAATAAAAGCCCCATTAAGGATGATAATAAAATCTACCTCACATCCTTCATAATCTCTGTTAATCTCATCAGCCAGTTGTTTAACTCTCTCTTGTAATTCGCTGGCTGTGATACTTTCACAGAATTTTTTATCGATAATTTTTATTGTCTTCATGATAGAAGCGCAAGAATTACTATCTTGCGAAAATAAGAATAATGATTGATTATACAGTTGATTTAAAGCTTAAAAACACGAAAAATGATACCACAAGTTAGTATAATTATGGGAAGTACCTCAGATCTGCCGGTTATGAAAAAAGCTGCTGAGTTTCTGAATGAAATGAAAATTCCCTTTGAAATAAACGCCTTATCGGCACATCGCACACCTTCTGAAGTTGAAGAATTTGCTAAAAATGCTGAAAGCAGGGGCATAAAAGTGATTATTGCTGCAGCTGGTATGGCAGCTCATTTGCCGGGAGTAATTGCTGCAATGGTTAAAATCCCTGTAATTGGAGTCCCAATCAATGCTAGTCTTAGTGGGTTAGACTCGCTTTTGGCTATTGTTCAGATGCCTGCCGGAATACCAGTTGCAACTGTCGGTATTGATGGAGCGCAGAATGCAGGGATTCTTGCTGCTCAGATATTGGCTACTGCCGACAAGAATTTAGCTGATCAACTAGCTGTTTTTAAATCAAGTCTAAAAAATAAGATTGTTAAAGCAAACGAGGAGCTTAAAGATGTGAAATATGAATTTAAGACCAATTAACGGCTGAAAAACTTCATTTACTTTTGAATGCTAGCATTTTAAAGCGATTATGAATTTATTAATGAAAGTACTTCGAATCTCCTTACATGATTGGAAGGCAGAGGAATCATTTAGAAAAATAGCAGAATGAATAAGAATGAAGATAATTTTTACGGGTACATATTACTGCCGTGGCAGTCTGTTATTGACTCTATTGGATTCCACATGGTTCCGGTTGCTTCTGTAAAATTACTAACCCAATGTTTTCGATTGGTTAACAAATTCGGAATTTTATCCGGAACTAAAATCTGCTTGTTTTTGATAGTATTGGGCTGTAATAATGCTGGTGATAATATAAAGAAGGAAATACCATTGTCGGAGGTTAAAGAACCAGCCTTTACTACAAAAGACTCTAATGAAGATTTTATAGAAACCCCCAGCGTTGATAGAAGCACAAATATTTTACCCGCAAAAGTGCAAGAAGTAATTTTGATTGACACAGAAATAGTAATAACCCCCGTAATTATA
Organism: Bacteroidota bacterium; assembly: GCA_024640925.1. Classification (GTDB taxonomy): domain Bacteria; phylum Bacteroidota; class Bacteroidia; order Bacteroidales; family UBA10428; genus UBA10428. The sequence goes on from JAHEEB010000378.1 coordinate 4,427, forward strand.
GAAGAAGTAGTATATTCAAAGAATATAGATACCTGTAAATCAAAAGATCTAAAAAAGTATACGATAAGAATAAAGAATGAGGAATTATACTTAGCCTGGTTTTTTTATTACTGCCCTTCAATGAACGGTTATTACGACTATTGCAGGAACCTTGGAAGTTATAACAATTTAGTCGGAGTTACAGATATGGAAAAAACAGCACAATGTAATCTGCCGTTACAATATGTTGAAGGAAGCAAACTCATGATAAGAGCAGAGGGGTACGAACCTTATGATATCAATCTTTCAAGTATAGAAAACGATTCATTGGCAGAATTAGCTTTAGAGCCTAAAATTTATTGGAACAACATTGTTTTAAGTAAAAAAAACAGGAAAATTGTTTTTGAATTAATTCCAGAGACTCAGGAAAGCCAGACTTTTTATGGAGAATGTTTACCTATATCTCTCGAAAATGGAGAATACGCAGATCCATATTGTGCATTTTCACAAATGGGTTGTTTCTACCCTTCCATATCGCTAGTACCAATAGAGAGCGTATTAAGAGAATATCCACTTGAAGTAAAAAAAATCTTTCGTAAGCTTCGGAATAAAAATTCGAAGTATACATTTATAATCCATCAACAAGGAAATTATTTAAGTAAAATAGAATTTGAATCCTGGCCCGAAAAGGGTTGTTCAGAAATAAAAGAATATTTCAGTAACGCCAGCTGGCAAAATAATTTTGAAGGGAATAACTACAAGATAAAAGTTTTAATAAGCAAATAAAATTTCTGACTTAAATTTTGCACATTAAAATTAATTATCAACCCTTCTTTATAAATAATTCATTTTTAAATACATGCATATTATATAATTTTGAGTTAATTATAAAAAGATAA
>JAHEEB010000379.1 GCA_024640925.1 Bacteroidota bacterium
GATTGTTGGATGGACCATTTAAACACGCTCAGGATTTGAATGTTACCACATTACTGCAATACAATGTAGATCGGTTGTTGGCTCCCTATCTTAAAGTTGCCGGATTAACAGCCAAAGCAGATAATTATTCAAGCTGGGAAAGTGAAGGATTGGATGGCCATATCGGGGGACATTATTTATCAGCAATGGCTATCCATTATGCCTCTACTGGAAATACACAATGTCTGGAAAGAATGGAAACCATGGTATCGGAGCTTAAAACATGCCAGGATTCAAATTCTGCTAAATATCCTGATTGGGGTGTTGGATATGTTGGAGGAGTTCCAAATAGTAATTTACTTTGGCCGGGAATAAAAGCCGGCAACATTGCTCTAATATCGCAATATTGGGTGCCATGGTATAATTTGCATAAAACGTATGCCGGGTTGAGAGATGTCTGGTTATATGGTGGCAATGAAGATGCAAAAACTATTTTTCTGAAATTCTGCGATTGGGCAATTAACCTTACTTCTGGTTTATCCGATTCCAAAATGGAAGAAATGCTTGGCAGCGAACACGGAGGAATGAATGAGATTTTTGCTGATGCTTATCAGATTACTGGAGAAGAAAAGTATTTGGATGCTGCTAAAAGGTTCTCTCATAAATTCCTACTAAACTCAATGGCCGCAGGCACCGATAATTTAAATAATATTCATGCAAACACACAGGTTCCTAAAGCCGTAGGATTTGAGCGAATAGCTGAAGTTAGCGAAGATGAAACATATGCAAAAGCTGGCAGTTTTTTCTGGGAAACAGTTACAAATAACCGTAGCCTGGCATTAGGTGGAAACAGCAGACAAGAATTTTTCCCAAGTGCATCAGCTTGTATTGATTATATCAATGTTGTAGAAGGACCGGAGTCATGCAATACCAATAACATGCTTAAATTAACCCAGGATTTGTTTCGCGTAAATCCATTGGCTAAATATGCCGATTATTATGAGAGGGCATTATATAATCATATTCTATCCTCTCAACACCCTGAACATGGGGGTTATGTTTATTTTACACCAGCTCGTCCGCGTCATTACAGGGTATATTCAGCACCAAACCAGGCTATGTGGTGTTGTGTGGGAACTGGTATGGAAAATCATGGCAAATATGGCGAGTTCATTTATACACATATGTCAGATACGCTCTTCCTGAATCTTTTTATTGCTTCTGAATTAAACTGGGAAGAACTGGGTGTTACAATTACGCAACAAACACTTTTCCCTGAAGAAGAAAATACAAAATTAACCGTTCACGTTAATTCACCTACCTCCTTTAAGTTAATGATTCGTCATCCATTTTGGGTTTCTGCTGATTCTTTTAAAATTATTTTGGGAACAGACACTCTTTCCATTTCATCACAACCTTGTTCATACACTTTAATTGATCGTACCTGGAATGATGGAGATGTAATAAAAATTCTGTTACCCATGGAAAACAGAATGGAGAGATTAATTAATGTACCAAACTATCTTGCCTTTATGCACGGACCTATATTACTTGGGGCGAAAACCGGAACAGAAGATTTAGCTGGTTTAGTAGCCGATGATAGTCGTTGGGCACATATTGCAAGTGGCAGCCTTTTACCACTCAATCAAGCTCCTGTTATTGTTGAAGATGATCTTTTATCAGTAGCCAATAAATTAGTAAAGGTTGAGGGTAAACCACTAACCTTTATTGCTCCTGATCTTAATATTATTAATTCATCAGATACTATTCAGTTTGAACCTTTTTATAAGATTCACGATTCCAGGTACATGATGTACTGGATGGCCATATCTAATTCACAATACCAACATGTGCTCGATTCCATTGCTGCAATTGAAGCCGAAAAGCTTGCTTTGGAAAATCGTACAATCGATTTTGTGCAACCCGGACAGCAACAACCGGAATCAGATCATTATATACAAAGTTCCAATTCAAGTTCAGGCACCTATTTGAATGAATTTTGGCGGGATGCCGATGATGGTTATTTTAGTTACCTGCTTAATACAAATAATGAAACCAATCTGTCTCTTATGGTGCGCTACTGGGGAAATGAATCAGGGAAAAGAACCTTTGATATTTTTATTGATGACGATAAACTTGTAACTGAAAATGTTTCCGGAAAATGGAATGTATCAGAATTTCGTAATGTGGAATACACAATTCCAAACTCTATGGTTGAAGGTAAAAGTACGATTCGTGTAAAATTTCAGGCACAAACAAATAATATAGCCGGAGGTGTCTTTTACATTCGGTTACTTAGACAGGAAACTTCTGTCAATGCAAAGGATAACATAAATAGTCTGGATGTTGCTTTGGTTCAGGGGAAAGAAAAAATGATTCTGATTTCAGGGTTAACAGAATTTGCAAGGGCAGATATCTTCGATCTTAGCGGGAGAATAGTTCAGTCAGAAAACATGAATTCATCAGATGTCATTATTCCTATCAATTCTGGTATTTATCTGGTAAAAATAGTTTCTGGTAAAAATACAATTACTCGTAAAGTAATTGTTGATTGATTTTTAGTTACTGGTAATTGAGGAATAGGGTTAATTCCCAGAAAAAAAAGAGTCCTCAATTACCAGTAACATTAATGTTAGCAGTTTATCTCAGTACAATCATTTTCTTAGAGGCTTCTCTTTTCCCATTTATTTTTAGCTGATAAAAATATACTCCTGGTTGTAATGAATTTTGATCAATATTAAGCGAATAAGTATCCGGTGCCTGGTATTCATCCACCAATTTTTTCACAATATTACCCTGTAAATCATACACAACAAGGGAAACATTTGCCGGTTGGTCAATACTATAAGCAATATTGGTTGAGTTACGAAATGGGTTTGGATAATTTTGTCCGAGAACTACATTGTTGTTGATATTCTTAATGGAAATAGTTGTAGTATCGGTTGTATCAGATATAACATATGCAGCCGGATTGTACGAAACAGGTCGGGGTGATATAGCATTTACAAGATCAGGTAAATCATAATAAACCATTGCAGAGGGTATCTCATGAGTCATATTGTTCAATATAGTCGGATTTTCAATTATATCCATCCAGGAAGTATCGATATCGCGGACTTTCACAGCAGAAAACTCAGAATCAATTGCTGCAGCATGAAGTACCGATGTACTTGCTCTGCCAATACCTTCTATTGATATCTGGTTTGGATCTACTTCGGAACGGGTTTGCAGATACTTTCGGGCTTTGATAATATCTTCAACACGCTGACCTATTAATGTTTTGCCAATATAAAGAGAAATTACAGCATTACGATGTTCGTTGTTGCCGTGCTTGCTTTCGTTTGCCGAGGGGTCGTCAGTAGTTTCGCCAAAGCCTCTTACATCAATGGCAAATACAATTTTGTTCGAGTCAGCAAATACTTTTTCTATGTAGCCTCCAGCAGCGGCATCGGTATTTTTGCCACGGCCATCGACATAGATAACTGCCGGAAGTTTTTCTGTAATTCCTTTTGGAGTAAAGAGCAAGCCTGTTACAGGAACCAGATTTCCTTCCGAAAGTTTTATTTTTTCAATAATATAGTTACCTCTGTCTATTGTATCAACAATTTCAGCATTGGATTCGGTATAGTTTTCATCAAGCCTTATTAAACTTTTAACCATACTTAAACAAGAGTCTTTTGTATTATTGGTCCAGAATGACTGCCGGGTTGGTGCATAAGAGTTTGCCAGTTCTATAGTAAGATCTGTAATGGTTTTTTCGTTTTCGAAACTGGTATAAACTTGCCCTGTAGTGGTAACTTTAAGCGAATCTGTTGGAACGGTGGTTAATGTAGGTTCAGAGATTAAGCTGTAATCATCATAAAACCACTGCCGGAACCATTGAACTGTTTTTTCACGTTTTTCCTGGTTTAAGCCATGATCAGCATTCGATTCAAGAAAGTCAATATTTTCGTCAAGACCAAGTAGGTTATATATTTCCTGTTCATCGGCATACGTCTGACGAGTAGCAGTAATATCAAAAAAATCGTTTGTTGAAGCGGTAATTAGAAATGGTTTTGGGGCAAAAATTGTAATATAATCAGGATGATTTAGCCCATATATGCTTTCATAGGAGAGATTTTGGCTTCCTGTTTGCGGACCATAGGTGCTGAAAAGCTTTTGTTCATTCATAATATAGCTGTCTATAGCCGTTGCTTTTATTTTGTTGTCAAAGGCATCGAGATAGGTTGACTGTGCTCCGCCTCCTGAGCTACCTTCGGTACCTATTTTGTTTGTATCAACTTCAGGTCTTGAAAATAAATAATCTAAACTTCGATAATTATCCCAAAGTTCATAAGCTACAGTGCTTGTGCCCGCTATAACTGCCCCGACATCCAGTCGTGAAATTTCACTGGTACCGCTTTGTCCGGTATAGTATAATTTACCGGTTGTCGGATTAACTAATTGAACACGTTCTCCCTGAGCTATCGGATCAACAATTAAAACCGCAAAACCATGTGTAACAAGCATGATACATAATTGCTGCAGAAGCTCAACGGATTTGGCAACAGGGTAATGTCCGCAAGTAACTAGAATTGCCGGATATGGACCACTGCCTGTTGTTGGATAATAAAAATTAGCTGTTACATGGTGATTTGGGCAACTTTCGTAATAAACTTTATCTATTTTATAACCAGTTTTTACTATTGTTCCAATTACACTATCATTCAGAGGTGTTTTTTCCGGCAGGGTTCCAATTAAACGAAGATAATCTTTTTTGAGCTGGGCTTGTCTTGCAGTTAGATTATTGTAACTTTTTAATGATTCATTAACAGCAAGTTTTCTTAAGTTTTCAACAGAATCAAGTTCCTCCATTAAATATGTATGAAAAAGTTTATTTCTCCCTGTTAATGGCAAAACATTCAGGTCTTCCTGGGCTGTGGTTGGGTTGTGGCTGAAAGCAATCATTAATAGTAAAAGGAATACCGTTTTAAAGGAAATCTTTTTCATGATATTAAGTGTTGATTCGTAGTATTTTCAAAATAACAAAATAAGAACAATAAATAAAAGGGTATGTTATGATTTGTTTGAAAGCCTAGAGATGTTTAACTACCAGGAGCGATGTTAAACACAACTATCATTGGTAAAGGTCTATGTATTCGAGTATTCGAGATTAGAAGGATAGGGGTATTTCAGAATTTTTCCAACCCCAACCTTCTATTGTTCCTGCGTTTTCAATGTTGCCATGCCTTCCCCTAATTAAGGGAAGGAATAAGGTTGTGTCAACTTTCAAACATCTTCTTCATGGATCTTTGTAAAAAAATTAGC
>JAHEEB010000380.1 GCA_024640925.1 Bacteroidota bacterium
ATCTAAGATTTGGTATTCCATAATATTTTCATTTAAAGCTTTAAATATTTATCGAAAGATATTAATTTTTAGAAAGATTAATTTAATAGTTATATGCGAATTGTAATTTTTCATTATCATCTCGACCCTGGTGGGGTAACCAGTATTATTATTGCTCAAATAAAGGCTTTGATAACCCTGCAAAAAGATATTGAAATCACTTTGTTAACCGGCCGTTATGATGAACAGTCTTTAAAATTTCCGCCACAGGTAAAAATTATTGTGGATAAATCTTTAAATTACCAAACAGATACATCTGTTGACTATAAACATGAGATTAGTTGTATTATAGACCTGTTCAAACAAAACTGTTCAAAAGCAGATATTATTCATGCACATAACCCAAACCTCGGGAAAAACCCAAGCTTAACCGTTGCCATTTTCGAATTGGCAAAAGAAGGATATACGATTATTAATCATGCTCACGATTTTTCCGAGGACAGACCTGCAAATCATATTTTCTTACAAACCTGTATTCATAAGGATTTAGGGTTGGAGTTAATAAATATAATGTACCCTGAATTGCCCAATTATCAATTTGTTGTACTGAATACATCTGATAAAAACCGTCTTCTCTCATACAATATAAATGAATTAAGGGTACATCTGCTGCCAAACCCTGCCCAAGTGCCAGAGTGCAATAAAAAATCAAATAACAACCGCGAAGAAATTTGTAATGAACTAGGCCTTGATAAAACAAAATTGATTATTACCTACCCGGTGCGAGTAATTCAACGAAAAAACATAGGGGAATTTATTCTCCTGGCGTGCCTTTTCGAAGACAAAGCTAATTGGGTTGTTACTCAACCGCCAAAAAATCCGGTTGAGGTTAAACCATACTCCGCCTGGAAAGATTTTTGCCAGCAGACAAACCTAAAAATATGCTGGGAGGCTGGAAACAAAACATCTTTTTCAAAACTGGTTTCTGTATCAGATTTTTGCATTTCAACTAGTTATCAGGAAGGGTTCGGACTTTCTTTTATTGAGCCATGGCTATACTCTACACCTGTAATAGGCAGAGATATTCCCATGGTAACTATGGATTTAAGAGAATCAGGCATTCAGTTTCCTTGTTTATACAGTCATTTACTTGTTGAGGAACAGAAAGAAATGCACCATCTTGATATTTCGAAACAGATGGACATAATACTGAAATGCAAGACTGATAAGTTGTTTAGAATTAAGTTGTTTGACAGGAATAATTATTTAAAGGATTTGTTAAATCCTGTTGAGGATTCATTGATTAAAAAGAATATTGAGGTAATTTTGAAAGAATACTCACTTGAAAATTTTGGCCAAAGGCTTTATGATATATATAGAAGAATTATTAAGTAAGCTGGAAAAACTTGAGCCTTTAAACACAGGGGTAGAACCATTGGTGTATTGCGACAGTGAGATCAAGTGTGTAATTTTTGACATATATGGAACACTACTGATTTCGAGCTCTGGCGATATAGACCTTGCAGAGTTTTCAACAAAGAACCTCCATGAAGCATTTCTGGCAAGTAATATAGAGCTGATTGAAAAGTCGGAAAGAGCTCTAAAAGAAATTCTGATAGATTTTGCCAGTACAATCCATATCTGCCATAACGAAGCACGATGCCATAATATCCCCTTTCCGGAGGTCGATATTCTAAGTGTTTGGGAAATTGTATTAATTGTTGCCCGCCGAAAAAACCTGATAAGTTTTAATGGAGACGCCAATATTATGCAAATGACTTGCATTTTCGAGTTTCTTAGCAATAAGGTTTATCCTATGCCCGGGATGCTGGAAACGATTACAGACCTTCGTAACAGATTTATTCCAATTGGTATCGTATCCAATGCTCAGTTTTATACTCCTGTGTTAATGAACTATTTTATAAACCACGAACTTAGTCTGGAAGAAAAGATACATTTCTTCGACCAGGAACTCACTGTTTTTTCTTATAAACTGGGTATAGGAAAACCCGATAACCGCCTTTTTAAGGAATTAATTCCGGTTATTGAGAAAAAATATAAACTCAAACCTTCTGAAGTTCTCTATATTGGAAACGATATGCTTAAAGATATTTACACCAGCAAAGAGGTTGGGTTTAAAACAGCCCTCTTCGCAGGTGATAGGCGCTCATTACGCATGCATAGCTCTAATAAAAAGGTAAATTCCATACATCCCGATTTTATAATTACTGATTTACAGCAAATATTTAAAATAATACAACAGCCATGAATATTTCGAACCTGAATATTGGAATTATTCATTCTTTAATAGGTAAAAATGATGGGGTTTCCATTGTAATTGATCAAACGGTAAATTCAATGGTAAACGATATGGGTGTTGAATTAGGGAATATTTTTTTTCTGGCAGCACATTCTTCTCCAAGATTCAATGCTGAAACAAACGATATTTTCTGGCATAAAAACGAAATACATAAAAATATTATTCGAATCTTCTGTAAACAAGCTCCGGAAGACCTGGATAAACTAATTGATGACAAAGCCCATGAAGCAAAAGAGATTATTGCCAAATGGGTTCGGAAACACAGCATCGATTTGATAATTGCCCACAACACTTCACATCCATATAATTTTATTACTGCTGTAGGGTTGGGCTATTTTATTGAAGAGTTGCGCGATAAAGGAATGGTTTGGCCTAAAGTACTGGCCTGGTGGCACGATTCGTACTTTGAAAGAGAACAATTTAAAAACCCAAACCCGGTAATTCAGAAATACCTGAAATATTTACCAGGTACTGAGACCGATGGTATTGTATTTATTAATAAATCACAGATAGATATTGCTAAAAAGCTTTTCCGTTCGCTGCATTACCCAAAAATTGATAAGTTTTTCGATACCAGGGCCATTTTAATACCGAATACAAGCAGTATCGACTGGAACTGGACCGAAAATGACTGGAATGCAAACAAACTTGTTGCTCCACTTCAGGATAACTATAATGATGCTTTTTTACACGATACAGGGCTGGAATCTGAAATAAAAAAACTGGGCTGTACAATCGATAATACGGTCATTCTTTTACAACACACACGTATTGTACCTAGAAAACGGATCGATATTGCCATTGATTTTGCTTTTTTACTCGAAAAGAAATTTGCCAAAAACGGAAGTCATAAATGTGTGGCAGTGCTGGTTAGTGGACATTCGGGCGATGAACAAACTGATTATAAAAACCAACTGAAAAAACATTTCGAAGATGCAAAACTTGCCAATCCGAACGCTAAGGTTGTTCTGATTTTCGGTGAAAATTGTATCCTTTCTCACAGAGATATTATCGTTGACAAAAAATATTACAATTTCTACGAAATACCCTCAATTGTTGCATCGCTGGGCGGTATTGGAACTTATTTCAGCGAAATAGAAGGATTTGGCAATAACCTCTTGGAAATGATATCCTTTGGATTACCCGTGGTAATAAATAAGTACGATATTTTTAAGAGTGATATCGAACAATATGGTTTTACTTTTCCGTCAGTTGAGAAATGCACATTGGACGAACAGGTTGTCGATAAAACCTATGCTTTGTTATCCGATCTGAAACTACGAAACCAGGTAGTAAAACACAACCTTGAAATACTTGAAAAAAACCTGAGTCATCAGATTATTTCAGACAAGTTAAAACCTCTGATAATGGATATGTTTACCCGCATACTGAATATTGATCAGTGATCAGTGATCAGTGATGTGTGATCAGTGATCAGTGATCAGTATTCGTGGTTGGTGAACTTTTAATTGTGACTTATGAAATTAAAAGAACAAATTGTTCAGCGCTTCGATTTTATTTATAAGGGCAATTATGATCCTTCGTTGATTGATATGCTGCTGAAAAAGATCGAAACTGTTAAAAACCTTATAAAAAGGAAGAATACAAGGTGGACAGAAAAAGATGTTGTTCTTATAACTTACGGCGACAGTATTAAAGGAAACAAAGAAAAACCTCTGTTATATCTTAAAAAATTTATTGATTCTTACCTTCCAGGTGTGTTTTCTATAGTTCATATTTTACCTTTTTTTCCTTATAGCTCCGACGATGGATTTTCTGTTATCGATTATAAAGAAGTCGACCCTTTACTGGGCGAATGGAAACATATCCACAAGCTATCATCAAATTGCCGGATAATGGCAGATTTGGTTATTAATCACACTTCGCAGGAAAGCCAGTGGTTTAAAAATTACTTAAAGGGTGTTCCCCCGGGGAAAGATTACTTCATTGAGTCTGATCCATCGGTGAATCTTTCGGCTGTTGTGCGTCCCCGGAGTTTGCCTTTGCTCACTTGCTTTGAAACGAATAGGGGGCCAAGGTACGTCTGGACTACCTTTAGTGCCGACCAGGTTGATCTGAATTTTGCTAATCCCAACTTGTTAGCAGAAATGATTGATATCCTTCTTTTTTACTTTATTCAGGGAATATCTGTTATCAGACTCGATGCAATCGCTTTTCTGTGGAAAAAACCGGGTACTTCGTGTCTGCATCTGCCCGAAACCCATGAAGTAGTGAAACTTATACGTGATATTACCGAATTCATTGATCCATCAATCATTCTTATCACCGAGACAAATGTTCCGAATAATGAAAATCTGAGTTATTTCGGTAACGAAGACGAAGCCCACATGATTTACAATTTTAGCTTGCCCCCTTTGGTTTTGTATACTTTATTTTCCGGCAATTCTTCATTTCTTTCTCAATGGGCATCGTCGTTACCAGACATATCTGGTAATTGTTCCTTTCTGAATTTCACAGCATCGCACGATGGCATAGGTGTAAGACCACTTGAAGGGTTATTACCATCTGAAAAGTTCAATCAGTTAATCGATGGAATGAAGAAGTTCGGAGGATTAATCAGTACAAGGAGCACTACCGACGGGAAAGATATTCCATACGAGATAAATATTACGTATTTCGATGCTCTGAAGGGAACGCATTTGGGTGAAGATAAATATCAGTTTGAACGATTCATCTGTTCACAGGTTATTATGTTATCGATGAAAGGAATTCCTGCAGTATATATCAATAATATTGTTGGAGGTTCGAACAACATTGAAGGGGTTAAGAAAACCAGCACGAACCGAACCATAAACCGTCAGAAATGGGAATTTGAGGAATTGAGTAAACAACTTACCACAGAAACAATTCATTCAAAAGTACTTTCTGCTTTAAGCAAGGTAATAAAAATACGAAAACAAACTTCTGCATTTCATCCCGATTCCGATCAAAAAATTGAAATGCCAGATAACTCTCT
>JAHEEB010000381.1 GCA_024640925.1 Bacteroidota bacterium
GAAGAGTACTACAAAGTTCTCTCAAATCGTCAACCATCGCATCATAATTATGTGAAGGACTATGAGGAGATAGTCCGTGGTTACGCTGATCAATAAGATAAACTGTAAAATTTTCGCTGAGTGAGTGGGCAATGCTTATCCAATTATTTCCTGATCCATAAAGTCCATGAAGAATAACAAGATTCTTGCCTTTTCCGAGCTTTGAGAAATGAAGTTGCATTTATCTCAAACAATCGAGGTACATCTGAATTGTATGTTCTAGTCCTAAATACAGGGAATCAGCAATCAATGCATGCCCTATGGAAACTTCAAGCAGTCCGGGTATGTTCTTATTAAAAAAACCAAGATTTTTCAGGTTTAAATCGTGACCGGCATTTATTCCAAGCCCATAACTATTTGCAAGTTTTGCGGCTGCTATAAATGGAATAATTGCTTTATCGGCATCGGCAGAAAAAAAACCGGCATATGGTTCGGTATACAACTCGATACGATCTGTACTAGTTTTGGCAGCAGCTTCAATCATTACAGGATCTGTGCTGATGAAAATAGATGTTCTGATGCCATTCAATTTAAACTCCTTGATTAATTCAGTCAAAAAGGAACTATGCTTTATTGTATCCCATCCCTGGTTAGAGGTAAGTTGATCGGGAGAATCGGGAACAAGTGTTACTTGCTCAGGTTTTACACTACATACAAGGTCAATAAATTCTTTTGAAGGATATCCCTCAATGTTAAACTCTGTTGTAATAATCGGTTTAATATCAAAAACATCACTTCGCCTTATATGTCTTTCATCGGGACGGGGATGAACAGTGATACCCTGGGCGCCAAATTTCTGGCAATCGATGGCAACCTGCTTTACATTAGGAATGTTTCCTCCTCGGGAATTCCTTAATGTTGCAATTTTGTTTATATTTACACTTAATCTGGTCATTTGATTTTGCATCATAAAAATGTAAAATTACAAGTATTTTTAATAACACTAGCCATGCTGGCAAAAGATTTAATCTCCGATGTTGTTCCTGCCCTGAAAACTTCCGACAGCGGACAGAAAGCATTATACTGGATGGATATTTTCAGGATCTCACATTTACCAATAGTTAATAATGAGGATTTTCTTGGATTAATATCCGACAAGGATATTTATGATCATAATATGGCTGAAGAACCCATTGGCAACCACAGCTTATCTTTATTCAGCCCATTTGTATCTACAAACCAGCACGTTTATGAGGTAATGGAAGTAGCTTCGGAACTTCAGTTAACAGTAATTCCTGTACTTGATTCTGAAAATCATTACCAGGGAGTAATTACCATCACTGACCTTTTACATTATTTTGCCGATATTTCAGCACTCAAACAACCTGGCAGCATTATTGTTCTTGAGCTTAACGCAAATGACTATTCACTTACCCAAATAGCACAAATTGTTGAAAGCAATGATGCCAAAATCCTAAGTAGTTATATAACCAGCTCTCACCAAACAACAAAAGTGGAAGTCACTATAAAAATCAACCGAAAAGACCTAACCTCTATCATTCAGACTTTTATTCGATATAATTATGTAATAAAGGCATCTTTTATGGATGAGAACGATTTAAATAGTCTGTATGAAAACAGATATGAGTCTTTTATGAAATATTTGAGTATATAATTTTAAGCTTTCAATGAAAATAGCTATTTACGGAAAGAAAATTTCTCCGGATTTCAGACAGAATATAATTGAACTATACGAAAAATTAAAACAGCATCAGGTAGAGGTTTACTTTTATGAACCATTTTATTCCCATTTAATTAATGATGCCGGTTGCCCCCCCCTTACTTGTAAATTTTTTTCAAGCGCTTCAGAATCACCTAATGATGTAAACTTCTTAATATCGATTGGGGGTGATGGTACTTTTCTTGAAAGTATGCTTTATTTAAAAAGTTCGGATATTCCTGTAATAGGCTTAAACACAGGCCGATTAGGTTATCTGGCTAATATTGGCCGAACCGAAATATCCAAAGCTCTTGATCATTTGTTTAACAATGAATATGAGGTTGAATACAGATCTTTATTACGAGTTGAATCGGAAAACAAATTATTTGATGGGTATAACTTTGCTTTAAATGATGTTACTATACAAAAAGCAAGTCCTACCATGATTAAAATTGATGCATGGATTAACGACGATTTTCTGAATTCGTATTGGACTGATGGTTTGATTATTGCTACTCCTACCGGCTCTACTGCTTATTCATTAAGCGTGGGAGGACCTATAGTTGTTCCCGGCTCAAACAATTTTATTATAGCCCCCATTGCATCACATAATCTTACGGTTAGGCCTATAGTTTTGCCCGATGATGTAAGAATCAAACTTGTTGTATCATCGAGGTTTGAGTCCTTTCTGGTTACAGCAGATAACCGTTCTCAAATCCTTGACATGAAACATAATGAATTGATCGTTCGTAAAACGAAGTTTAGATTAAAGATTCTTAAATTGCCCTTTAATAATTATTTTTTAACACTAAGAGATAAGTTAATGTGGGGAGCTGATGTAAGAAATTAATCCACCCTAAAATAAAATCTTTTTTTTAATTTAATGAAATAGACTAATTTTAAACCGCAGAATTGAGACCCATGAAGATACATACTCAAAAAACAGTTTTGTTATTATTGGCAATAAATTTTTTCGTTCTTACTGATTCCATAGCACAACGTTGGAAATTACGGAGGTACGAAGTTGGTTTTGCTGCCGGTACCATTCAGGTATTTGGCGATATTGGAGGAACTGCTGAGAAAGAAAACTGGTTTGGAATAAAAGACATACGATTAGATGAAACAAAGCCTGCTTTTAGTTTGACTGGCCGTTACAAAATAAACACCTTTTTGTCGGCTAAAGCTAACCTTAATTTAGGGTTTGGACATGGCGACGATGCTGAATCACGTAACGACAGAGGTAGATCTTATAAAACAACACTTGTAGAATTTTCAGGACAGGCCGAGCATTATTTTCTGGTTGAAGAAAAAAGATACCGTTCTGCAGCCATGTATAATAAACGGGGAATGATCAATAATTTCTCAACATTATCAGCGTATACCTTTCTGGGTGCTGGAATTGTTTATGCAAATTCTTCTCATGGCGAAGCCCCTGTTCTTGATGTTGATGAATACCGCCCCGGCGCTCATATAGCACCAGTAATTCCTTTTGGTCTTGGAGCAAAATATGTTATTGACGATAAGGTTTACCTGGGAGCTGAATTTGGATATCGTTGGCCATTAAGCGATTACATTGATGGTTATAATCAAACAGTTTCTTCACAGCATAAAGATGTATATTACTTCCTGATGTTTTCTGTGAATTACCGACTGAAAACTACCCGAAGAAATATTCCCGCGTTTCTTGATCCCCGATATAAGAAATATGGATATTAGTGGTTTTCAGCAAATAAATAGCTTCTACTTAACTTTTTTTATGTTTTTTTGCTAAAATTTCTGATCTTGCGCGCTAAAATCTTACTTCAAAACGTTTATTATTGCGCTAAGAATATATTCATGAAAAAAATTGTCATTATATTATTCCTACTAACACAGTATGTTTTTGCTCATACTCAACAGTTTAAAACAGATTTCGGTATTATAGGTGGCACTGATTATTATATGGGGGATATTAATGCTGAAAAGCTTTTTTATTCTCCCAGATATATGGTTGGTCCAATTTTACGGTTTAATATCGATATGCGGCACTCCATAAGATGCCAGGCAATTTATGCCAACTTAACAGGCAGCGACAGTGATTTTGACCAGGTAATCACAAAAAGGAACAACCCTGTGAACTTTACAGCCAATTTATTAAATCTGGGGACTCAGTTTGAGTACAATTTTTTTGATTACAAAAGCGGTGGTAAGAAGGGAAATTGTTCACCCTATATGTTTGGAGGCATCGGTTATTCCTTATTAATAGGTTCCGGTTCCAGTGTTGTGGGTGGAGAAGAACAAGAGAGCCATTTTACAATTCCTTTTGGAATAGGTTTTAAACTGAATATAACCGACAGGCTAAGTACCGGACTTGAATGGAGTTATAATAAGTCTTTCACCGATAAGTTAGATGGTGTAATTTCTCCCCTTGGAGAAACTAAATTTTATAATAATGACTGGTATAGTTTTTTAGGCCTTTTTATTACCTATAAGTTTTTTAATTTTGCAGGCAATTGTCCGGTTTACGATTAGAGAATTTCGAAATGACAAAAAAAGAACAGCTCGAATTGGGTTTATTGCCAGAACACATTGCCATTATTATGGATGGGAATGGCAGATGGGCTCAGAAAAAGGGAAATCCAAGAGTTTTCGGCCATAGAAATGCGGTGGTGGCTGTTCGTGATGCAGTTGAAGCTTCGGCAGAACTGGGAATTAAATATCTTACTTTATATGCATTTTCGACTGAAAATTGGAACCGCCCCAGAACAGAGGTCGACGCACTCATGTCGTTACTTGTTACAACAATTAACAAGGAAACAAAGACCTTACTCCAAAACAATGTGAGACTAAATGCAATTGGCGATATTGAGTCCCTGCCAGCCAATGTTTCTAAAAATTTAAAAGCTGCAATAAAAAAGACAAGCCATAACACTGGTCTTTGTCTGATTTTAGCATTAAATTATAGTGCCCGCTGGGAAATACTTGAAGCTGCAAAAAAAATTGCCTCCGATGCTTCTAACGGAAAAATAACCCCTGACGATATTAATATACCTGTTTTTTCAAATTACCTATCAACCAAAAACATACCAGATCCTGAACTTTTAATTCGAACAAGTGGAGAGTTTAGAATAAGCAATTTCTTATTGTGGCAGATAGCATATACCGAATTATATTTTACTCCTATATTATGGCCCGATTTTAGGAGAGAACATCTATACGAAGCCATAGCTAACTATCAAAGCCGCGAAAGAAGATTTGGTAAAACGAGTGAACAGATTTCAGAAAATATCAATACAAATAGTTAATCAACGAATGCGAAAATTATACGTTTTTTTGTCATTATTTTTATTTGTCTCAGTTAGTTTCGCGCAGAAATCAAATACAGACAGTTTAAAAATTATCGATTACAACCGTCCAATAGAATATGTAATTGCAGAAATAAAAGTAACAGGGGTTAAATATCTCAATCCGAACCATCTGGTTACTATTTCAGGGTTACATACAGGACAAAAGATTTCAATACCCGGCTCAGAAATTTCCAATGCTATTAAAAAATATTGGAAACACGGGCTTTTCTCCGACG
>JAHEEB010000382.1 GCA_024640925.1 Bacteroidota bacterium
TTTAAACAGATAGCATGGGAAGGCATTAGCGTATTGGAAGCCATCTCAACAACGAATGAATTATCAATTATTTTAAAAGATAAAGATGTTGACCGGGTATTTTCAATTCTCAAAAAATCGTATAAATAGTGAAAGTTAACTACTATTCAATTATAACAGATTTTGTGATTTCTGTATCAATAAATGAAAATTTAAAGAAATACAAACCTTTTGATACTTTACCGTTTAAATCAATGCTCCCTTCGGCTTCAGTAATAGCCTGATTAAATAATATCTTTCCGTGATTGCTTATAACTACCAACTTTCCCTTTCCTGAAATCAAGGATTTATCGATTTGGTAGAAAAAAATTTCAGAACTGTTTGGATTCGGAAAAACGTTTAATTTAGCAAGCTTGTTTACCGATTTGTTGGCGGTAACCGTAGAGTTATTTTTTATACTCAATTTATCAAATTGGGTTAGCGGAACTTCATCCACGCCATAAAAGGCTGTGCCTGTATAAGCCGCAAAAACGGAATCGCCCTTTAATGTTGGATTTGAAAGATACAGTGTTATAATGGTGTTTGAAATACTAAAAGAATCGATATCTGCAATACCCCGGCTATCTGTCAAAGTGAGTCCGTCGATATTTGAGCTGTTATCAATGTTTTTATTACAAGTAAGTGTAATTTTAGCCCCGTTACTGGTTGTTGAGCCTTTTGTAATTTTTGTTTCCGTTAAATTATTCTGAACCTCATAATTTTGTATTGCTCCAATTAGAACAGTATCTGCCGATACTATTGTTCCCGGAGTGTAACTAATACTGATTTTTTCTCCTATATTCATTCCATCATTCAAGATGATGTGAATCAGTTTCTTATTTTCAGTATCGAGATAAACACTGCTAATTGTATATTCTTTTTCATCTCCTGATATTGTAAAGCCGGAAAAGTCCTTTACTGTATCAGAAATAGCTGTATTGAATTCGATTTGTATATGTTTGGGTTTAGTAAGATTCGCACTTAGAATGGAAGGGGTAACTTTCCATCCTTTTAACAATTTAATATATTCTGTGAGTTCCAATCCGTTCTTTATGTGCTGGGCAACAGTTGGGTGATAGTCTATTCCAAAAGGACCTGTTTGTGCCGACATCTCAAAAAAGTACACGTTTCCTTTGCCTTTCTGAGTAGCTGAATCAGCTATAAATTGCAAATATTTTCTTACACTTGTTAACGTCGGATCAGACATCATGGGGCCGAGTAAACAAAGAATATTGGGCATTGAATATTTTGTCTGAATGGTATCGATTAAACGAAAATAATTGCTCACAAACCTGGAAGAATCTCCTCCACTCACACTAAAATCATTTGTTCCCAGGTCGATGCAAACCAGATCGGGTTTGTCACTAAAGGTATATTTCGGATTTTCATCGTAAAGGAAAATACGGGTATAATTGTTTGTCATACAGTCGGAATTACCGGTTGCTGGTCCATCATAGTTGCGATAGATTCCAATTCCTGATCTGCAGACAGCCAGATGTCTTGAATTAAAATTTCTTGATGTAAAGGCAGCATAAGTCATGTAATGATTTTCTGTAGTTGGTCCAAACGTGCCACCGTTTACACCCTCATTCCCATATCCGCAGGTAATTGAATTTCCAATATACTCGATGAGTTTTGTCCTCTGGTTTGTTATAGTGACCAGAGTAGACGCTTTATCAACAACAAATCCGAAGAATTGAGTTTTTCCGAACATTTCTTCTGTTCGTTTAATAATTTCTATTTCATGAGTTATATTTTCGAGTCCGCTAGCTATTTGGTATGTTTTTTTACCTTTAGAGATCCTCACAGTATCGAATAATTTTCCGTCAAGAATGAGGTTATAGTAGTTTTGCCCGACATTATCGTTCATAATCATTGCTATACTTGTACCTGTAAAGCAAGCCCTGATTGAAACACCTGAATAAGAAAATGTGGGTGCAGCGGGGTCTGAAAAATCAATCCGACCTGTATATTCAATCAGGTTATTTGTAGCTGGTATAGTATCGACTGTAGCTGCCGTGCAGAAGGTTGTTGATATCATTCCGATTAATACGAATAATGTTTTCATAACTATTTTATATTGAATGGTTAACAAAACAAATACAATTTAACTGATAATAATTTTTCTGTTCCAGCTATTTTCTCCATCAGACAAATAAACAAAATAAATACCTGAATTTAAGCTTTCCTTACTTAAGTCAACAGATATCTCACTCTCACCCGAGTATTCGTACTTTTTATTAAGCACTTCAATCCCTTTAATATCATATAAACTTATCAAAAGGTTTTTTTTTGTAAAATTAGTCAGGGAGATAAGCAATGCACCTTTTGAATATACAGCCTGGATATCTCTGTTTAGTTCGTTTGTTTGATTTATGCTTACTTGCACAGTATCTGGAGTATCAGCGGGAATGGTATCTATGTCGGGTATTACAGGTTTTAAATTTCGGGTTATTTTAACCTCTCCGGCATCAGGAACTACATCAAAGGTTATGTATACAACTGAGTCTACTGAAACTATGCGCATAGGAACGGCTACACTGTCTTGTGTAACATCGGCCGATGGCCAGTCTTCAGGTAAAGGGCGCCGAAGGGTAAGTGGAAAATTATAAAGAGAATCTGAAAGATTATCGTTAACCTGTAAAGTAAAAGACGTATCGGAAGCAGAAGTCTCAGTGACCATAGCAGAATCTCGTTCTTTAGAATAAAGAGTTGCATTTGCAAATGTTGTAACCCAAAATTTGCTTTTACGAACGCTTAAATATTCAATACTTTTCCTTAGCTCAGATGAGGTAATTGGCGAATATCCTCCGTCATTATCAATACCATGAAAAAGGAAAACACACCATCCGTTTATTTTTGCAGCATTTTCGAAATATGTCTTAAAATCACTTAGGGTTTTTATTGAGCCTAGATTTCCTCCTACAACCGAACTTACATTGAAATATGACCCTGGTGTTTTTGGTTCAATATAATTCTGACAACCACGGGCCGAAATATAATATTTACCGCAAATGCTATCGACCCCTGTAACACAATAAGGATATGCCATGGTAATACACTTACTGTCTGTAATATGGCTTTCAATTGATTCTTTTGAATTTTTAAGCTCTGACTTCTGCTGTTCAGTGGTTACTTTCCCAAAATCTGCATGTGTAACCGTATGGCCGGCAACCTCGTGTCCACTTGCAGAAGCAGCCTGCAGCGCTAGCCAGTTTGATACCCAGTCTGTTACGGTAAATAAAGTTAGCTTAAATCCAAATTCATCGAACAAGGGAATAGCAATGCTAAACTGATTGGAACAACCATCATCAAAAGTATAATTTATAGCTGTTTCCCTAAAACCCGACCAAATTCCAACCTCATAAGGTGTTGCTATATTTTGGGGTAAAATTTTGTTTGTAGTTAGAACGAATACGGAAATCAATAAAAATCTGAATATATTTTTCATTACCTGATATTTAAATAAAAAAGTCCTTAAAAGTTGGCAAACTAATTTTGTTTGTTAAGGTAAAAATGCGAATCTTTTAAAAAATAGCTTTTTCAAATTGTAATATTATTCGATTTTCTTCTTTTTACAAAAAATGTTATTCTTTTAACAATGAATTTTGTGTAAAGTTACATACATAAGTAAAATATTAAGAAGCTATCCAAAAAGTAAATTTGCCACCAAGGCACAAAGCCCTAAAGAATTCACAAAGATTTTATTTAAAAGACATTATCCTTAGTGATACCTTTGTGTTTTGGAGTCTTCGTGGCTATTTATCAACTTTTTGGACAGCTTCAGGTATAAAATCAAATATTTTAAAATCTTCTATTTAATAGACAATCAGCCTCTTAATGCAGGATCTGATTGAATATACGCAGACAGTTTTAGATCAAAATAATCCGTTATCCAGTAAGCAATAGAAAATTCATTTTTTCAATTGCTTAGAACCTGTAAGGTGTAAAGGGTTATTCACGAATTATAAATTGTTAACAGCGTTTTGCAAAAATGCTGGGTTACAATTTCTTAATCGTGTGCAATTTGGGATTATTCAACCATAATTTTTTTCTCAATATTAACATCTGCCGAACGAACAGCAACAATATATATTCCTTCTGAAATGTTTAGTTCGATTTGTCCAGACTCAAAAACCTTTGTTTGATATACAACTTTCCCTGTTAGGTCGGAAAAGATTAGTGATACTTCTTCATTGGCTTTGAATCCTGTTAAACCGATGTTTAGCGATTTGTTCGAAACTGGATTAGGATAAAGAACAACATCAGCAACTTGCGATAAATTGTCAATTTCGAAATTTGATTTTGCCGATTTTGTAGTAGCTGCCTCAAATTGCCACATGGCACTCCACCAAGTACTGTTTGCACCAGCGTATTGTGCATATCCCAATAAGTTTTCAATATGTATCCAGTAAGTAGAGTACCATCTGTTTTCGAGATAATACCAGCCACTTCCTGCACTTACTACCGACCACATTGCGCTATACCATGTATCTTGAATAGTTCCTGATTGAACATATCCAGCAAGGCTCTCAATATTCATATAATTTCCGGTTGAACGATTTTTAAACCTCACATAACCTCCTGTTACAGTTTCTTGAGCCCATTGATAAGTATAATCATTACTGGTAGGACTTGTTCCATAAGTTACTTTTCCATCATTTGCGTCTTTTAAATAAGTAGTGGTTTGCCACCTGTTCTTAATAAAGTAATAGGTAACTGTATTAGAAGAAACAGTAATAGCACTGGTGGCTGTTTTGCCGCCATCGGAAGTTGTTACAGTGATTGTAGCTGTTCCGTCAGCCATTCCGGTTACAAGTCCGCTTGAACTAACAGTGGCTATTGAAGAGTTGCTTGTACTCCATGTTATATTCTTATTTGTAGCATTTGTTGGTAAAATTGTAGCAGTCAATTGCTGGGTACTACCAATACCTGTTATTGTTGCACTGGTTGGGCTTACCGATACGCCGGTAACAGGAATGTTAGATACTGTTATGCTGCTGGTGGCAGTTTTGCCAGCATTTACAGTTGTTACAGTAATGGCAGCTGTTCCTGCAGCAACTCCTGTAACCAAACCGCTTGTGCTTACAGTGGCTATTGAAGAGTTGCTTGTACTCCATGTTACACTTTTATTTGTAGCATTTGTCGGCAGAACTGTAGCTGATAATTGCTGTGTATAGCTAACACTAATTGATGCACTGGTTGGACTTACTGAAACTCCGGTAACAACGACAGG
>JAHEEB010000383.1 GCA_024640925.1 Bacteroidota bacterium
TCAGCAAAGAGCTGGGTAATGAATAGTTACCCGGCTCTCTTTTATATTTTATAAAACCAAAATAATAGCTGTTGATAGTTCATATCAGAAATTCTGAGGCAGTTATTGACAAAAATTTAGCGTCAGCTTTGCTGACTTCTCAAGTATTATTAACGAATCCAAATGAGAAATACTAAAGAGCTATAAAGTCAATAATGTCCTTTTTTCTGCCTTTTACAACAAACCGCATATCTTTTTCCAGAACTACATCTGTTTCAAGATTCTTTTTTTCTACAGAGTTCCATTTTTCAAGTAATGGTGTCGTTTGTTTTTTATCTAGTTGTTTAATGGCAAGCAGTTTAAGATTATGTAATTCTTTCAAGTTAATTTCAGAAAGTGTTTTGCCGATGCACTCTTCCGGAATTTTAACTTCAGCAATTTTTATATCATCAGATATATTGTAAATACTATAAACGCCTCTCATTATTAATTTTTCGGCAAATATATTGGCTGCCTCATATTCCGGGTTTATTGTATTGGCTACGCCAACAGAATTTATTACAACTTTATGTACTGATGAACTTTCGCGGCTATATACATTAGCTACTCCCAGTTTTTTCAGTAAAGCTGTAGTCATTACCGAAACCCCAAAATCATCACCTATACAAACAGCAACAGTATCTGCATCCTTAAGAGGTAACATTTTAAGGGCATGGATATCGGTAGTGTCCATGCATATGGTATTTTTAATGGTATCTTTAAAGAATTCAACACGCGCCATATCTTTATCCACACCAATAACCTCGTGTCCCAGGGCAGTTAGTTTCTTTGCCAGAGAGGCACCAAAATTTCCCAGTCCAATAATAATAAAGTTCATAATACTACAATTAGTTAACTACGATATTTTCCTTCGGGTATCTGTATACCGAAGTTTGTTTTCTTTTGAATACAGCAAAAAGCACTGTTAATATACCCATACGGCCAAAAAACATTAACCCAACCAGCAATATTTTTGAAGCATCGGTAAGCAGAGGAGTTATGCCAAGTGTTAATCCAACTGTACCAAAAGCGGAAACACACTCAAACAATATATTCAGCGCACCTTTGTCGGGTTCAATAAGATACATAATAAGAGATGAACATCCAAGAATTACTATGGAAAGTATTATTATGGCAAAAGCCCTGTCAACCGATCGTTCATGAATTTCTCTCTTGTGAAATTCGATGTGGTTCTTCATACGAGCAATCCTCAATGTATTCAACATGGCAATGGCAAATGTGGTTGTCTTTATACCACCACCAGTAGAGACAGGAGATGCTCCAACCCACATCAGAAAAATTGTAAGCACTCCTGTAGCAACCGATAAACGGGTCATATCCACCGAATTGAACCCGGCAGTTCTGGGAGTTACACTACCCATAAATGAATGAGCCAGTTTTCCTGCAAAACTCATACCTTTCAGAGTATTATTTTGCTCTAGCAGAAAGAAAAAGACTGTTCCAACAATCAAAAGGAAAAGGGTAGTATAAATAACTAACCGGGAGTTAATATTGATCAGTTTTGGAATATATGCCTTTTTATGTCCATATCTAAAAATTGAAATCAGGCTTTTTAACTTATATTTTATGTAGGTATACATGTTTAACAGTATTGGGAATCCAATACCGCCAAAAATGATTAAAAAGCTAATAGCGTATAAAATAGAATAAGTTCCACTCACCCTGTAATTATAAAGATTATCTGGTAAAATGGAAAATCCTGCATTACAAAAGGCTGAAATGGAATGAAAAACAGAAAACTTAATTCGGTCGCTGATTTCAGGAAAAAAGTTTGTATCGAGGCTAAAAAACATAAAAGCAGCACCAAGGAATTCAATAATTAATGTTATAAAAATAACTTTAGTAAGTGTTTTGGTTATTTCCGATATATTGTCCTCACTTAAAAAATCGCTTAAAACGAATTTTTCAGAGAAAGAAGATCCCCCTCCTTTAAAAAAGTATCCAAAAAAACTAGTAAAGGTCATAATTCCAATGCCACCAATTTGTATGAGCATTAAAATAATGCTTTTACCAAGGCCGGTAAATCTTGTGGCAGTGTCAACGGTGGTTAATCCTGTTACGCATACAGCACTGGTTGAGGTAAAAAGAGCATCCACAAAAGAAATAGATTTTGTAGTAGCATTCGGAAGTTTTAATAGAATAGCCCCGGATAAAATAATAAAACCAAAACTCAACATAAATAGCTGGGGAGGGTTCAAAACCAAAGTAAATCTTCGTAAATCAAACCTGGAGATTTCGAAAATAAAAAGGCATAGAATTATTAATGATATAAAGTAATAACTGTTTAACCATGGAACGTTTTTATCAAAGTTAAAGGTTATTGATATGAGGATAAAGAAAAATATGGAGAAAAAAATTATTAAATCAGAAGTAAAACTTTTAAAACCGATACACAATATTGAGCGTAGAAGATAAAGCAGGCCAATAATGTTAAAAAAGGTTGGGTAGTAATCAATGAGCATTAATGTAAAAAAACCTTTATTCTGTTTGAAACCTAACGTATTAATAACAACCATTAACATTAGAAAAAGAATCGATAATAAAGAGTAATCGATTACTGGTCGAACGAATTTATTAATAAGTTTTGCTCTAATCTTTGAACCAAAAAACGGCCTGTTTGAATACATATCTATTGTTGAAAAAATTGGCGCATAAAAGTATATTTAATATAATTTTAAACAAATGAATAAGTATAAATAATTTTTTATTTACATAAAGAGTTGAATTTTAATTAAATAAACTACAAAATGTGTTTGTAGGTATTGCCTGTGATTCATTCTTTTCTCACTCTTGCTTAAAAGTTAACTTTACAGATAGTTAATTATTTCATTTTAATTCAGCAATTTCCACAAAAAATGGCCAAAAATCATTTTCCGAAATGATTTTTGCACTAACATAGAGAATGTCATAGAGAATGTCATAAGGATATTTGTAGCTGTCTTGTTTAATCAAATTAGGTTTTTTTTTACTAACTCCGTCCTATTGAGGCTGAGTATGATCAGCAATGGATCTGGCCTTGGGCTGCCCTCACGAACCAGACTGTTTGTGATATGCGATGGATTTACTATAATTTTAGGACTAAAGTCCTCGCTATGCACGTCTTTCTCTGCCCGAAGGGCGGAGAAAGGTAGTTCTTTAGAATTAATACGAAGCTCCCTTATGGCTTAATTCTCTAATCTGCATCTTTAAATTCTGCACAATCATTATAAATTTCACTTGTTTTTCCGAATAGTGAAATTGTCTTTCCACAAATTAAACCAGCAACAGCTATTATAACTGTAATTCCAATTCCTTTTAACTGAGCAAATATTACTTTCCAAATAATATAGATGAGCTTTTTATGAAATGTAAAAATGCATTCGTTTGATATTTTTTTTTATTTTATTTTAACGAGCGTTAAATTTTTTTTACATTTGCCACATGCCTGTTTATAAAACATCAAGAGAAGAAATTATAAAAAAATCTTTTAAGGTTTTTCTAAGCAAAGGATATTATCATACTTCCATATCTGATTTATCAAAGGCGTGCGAAATAGAAAAAGCACATTTCTATTACTATTTCAAGGATAAAAAAGATATAATGATTTCAGTACTTTTTTTTGGTAAAGAATGGGCAATTAAAAATATGTTTGTAAATGCTTATAATAAACAGATTAGTCCATCTGAACGCATGAAAAAGATGTTGGAAGTTTTTAAAAGCATTTATTTAAAAGATTATAATGGGTGTATTTTTAGTAATACCGCATTAGAGACTTCCAACAATGATGACGATTTTGCTCAAGTCATTAAGGAATATTTTGATAGTTGGAAAAAAGCTTTAATAGCAATTTATATTGAAAAATTTAACAGCCCTGAATCAGAACAAAGAGCAACCAGATTTTTTAACGAATTAAATGGAGCAGTAATGATGATGAAATTATATAAGGATATCTCCTATCTTGATGGATTTATAAATAATCATATAAACGAAATCTGATTTTTTTATTATTAATTTTAATTAACGTTAAATAAAATGAATTCAACAATCACTGGAATAGGTACTTATGTACCTGAAAAAATAGTATCTAATTCGTATTTTGAAAAAATAGTTGATACGAATGAGGAATGGATTTTAAAGCGCACAGGTATAAAAGAAAGACGTGCAGTTAACAATGAAACAACTGTAGAAATGGCAAGACTTGCAGCCCTGAATTTGATAAACAGATACAATAAAGATTTGTCGGATGTTGACTACATTATTTTTGCCTCAACTACAGCAGAACATAAAATCCCATCGCTGGCAAGTCAGTTGCAATATCAACTTGGTATTAAAAATGCAGGAACGATTGACATTGTAGCGGCTTGTGCTGGTTTTATTTATGGTATTATACAAGCTCAATCTTTAATATCTATAGGTTTCTGCAAAAAAGTTTTAGTTGTTGCCAGTGAAGTTTTAACTCGATATACTGATTATACCGACCGGACGACTTGTATTTTGTTTGGAGATGCTGCATCTGTTGCATTGGTCGAACCTTCTTTAAACTGCAAAATATATAAACCTGTATTTGGTACCGAAGGCGAACATGGATATGCTGTTTATCTTTCAGAATTCGCCGATAAACTAAATTCTAAATCAATAAAAAACACAAATAAAATTGTACAGGATGGCAAAAAAGTATTTAAATGGGCAGTGGAAAGAATGAGCGAGAAATTTATTGATTTATTAAAATTGAATGATCTACATGCGAATACTATTGATTTTTTTATTCCTCATAGCGCTAATCTGAGAATTATTGAAGCAATTTGCTCAAATGTCAATTTTGATAAATCAAAAACGTTGAATAGTGTTACACAATATGGAAATACTTCTTCTGTTACAATTCCTCTGGCTTTAGATTTGGGAATAAAAAATGGTATGGTTAAAACAGGCAATAAACTTTTGCTAATTGGGTTTGGAGGTGGATTAACCTATGCAGGTACAATTCTTGACTGGGAGATATAAAATATTATAAAGTTAAAAGTGCCTGACCTCAGCGAGGTCATATGTTTATAGAAAAGACTATTGTATGGTATTCGACCCCGAACGGGGTCGCACCTATTGTAGATGCCATTTTCTATAAACATGAAAACCCTCCGGGTTTAAAACTGAAGTATTTAATGTTAAAAGTATCTACAATACTAGCAACTTTCTCTGGTTATTTTGCATATTCTTATCAACAATAAGATGTT
>JAHEEB010000384.1 GCA_024640925.1 Bacteroidota bacterium
TGTCATTATATAAAGCAACAACTTTACCTACAGAATCATCAATACTGCCATCTGCTATAATTACCTCAAAATTTTTAGTCTGCTGGACTTCCAGACTGTTTAACAATTCTATTACTTCATCTGTTCGTGAGAATGTGGGGACAACCACAGAAAAGAAATATGTATCGGGCATTAGTATCTTTTTAATTAGCAAATAAAGATAATGCTTCGATTCTCATATTAAAATAACTGATGGTAAAATTCAAGAATAATAAGCAAATTATTATTCTTGAATTTTACCATGATACCAACATAAATTCAGAACATATTCTAAAAAGCAATTACTTAAGCTCTAATTGCTGGTATCCAACAAATTATCTTTTAACATTAAATAATGCATCAACATCTTTTGGCCCTATCTCACAGCTATAAATGCGAATATCATCGATATAACCATAATAGAACATTGTATTATAAGCACTACCTATACGAAGGTTTTTCACCTGGTCAATAACCATAGGAAGAGCATCGCTTTCGGCAGTAATCAATACATTATCCTTGAATATCCTCATCTGACCGGTCTCAGAATTAGATGTAAAAACAAAATGATGCCATTCTTCATCAAAAGGCAATGGTCTGTAATATGCCCTGCCTGGGGGATTCCCTTCAGTATCACCCAGCCATCCAAAATCCCAGAATACAGTATTACGATTATCGTGATAAAAATCGATGGAAATACCACATCTTGAAGCTTCTGTTTCAAACATAAACTGACTTTGGGGCCTGGAAGCAAGTGATTTTGTCCACATACTTATTGAGATAATATCTTTGGGTAAAATTTTTCCATAATCTCTTATGTCGATATAGTCATCAATACCATCGAAATAACAAGCACTAGCTGTTTTACCAAACCTATCGACAGCTAACTTGGCGCCATATGCTGTTGTCGCCTTCTGATTTTTACTTGAATCGTCGGTACTTCCGTTGAAAGGCCAATAACCAACCATTAAGGAATCGATACTTTGAGCATAGGTGCTTAAAGTAATGATAATTGTAATACTGAAAGTAAATAGTTTTCTCATTGAAGGAGTGGTTTAGATGTTAGAACTGCTGATTCTTAATATTTAAATCTTTTTAGCTGGAAATAGGTTTGGACAAATATATAAAAAACTTAACAAAAAAAAACTTCTGGCTATAAAAACCAGAAGTTCAATACTATTTCTCGTGCCAAATAAATCAAGCGAAATCACTACACTTACTCTTCAGATATTATTTGAAGTTTTCGTTGTGTTTTTTCACATAATCAATTACTTCATCGACCTGACAGAAGGCGAGAGCTGTATAGGTATCAGCAGCACCATAATATATAGCTATACGGCCTGTTTCTGCATCGTATATGTTCTGACATGGAAAAACAACATTAGGCACAAAACCTGTAGTTTCATAATTTTTTTCAGGAGTAAGGAGGTAATTTCCACATCGGTATTTGATATTGCTTGGCTCATCTATATCGAGTATTACCGCACCAATACTATATACAAAACCATTGCAGGTACCCGAAACACCATGATAAAATAGCAGCCAGCCTTCGGATGTTTCAATAGGGACGGGTCCCGCTCCTATTTTTGTACCTTGCCACCAACCCTGGCCTCCTTTTCCCATGACATGTTTGTGTTTTCCCCAGTAAATTAAATCGGGGCTTTCGCTGATAAAAATATCGCCAAAGGGAGTGTGACCACTGTCACTCGGGCGACTTAACAAGCGGTAATTACCATTAATTTTTCTTGGAAAAAGAACTCCATTTCTATTAAATGGCATAAGTCGATTTGGCAATCGGATCCATGTTTTGAAATCTTTGGTATAACCTATGCCAATAGAAGCTCCATGCATATCATCGCACCATGTAACATAGTATGTATCATCGATTTTCACAAATCTTGGATCATAGGCATAACTGACCAGGTTGGGTTTTCCATTCTCGTCTTGCCAGGGAATAACATTATCGTCGATCTGGAACTGAATTCCGTTTTTGCTGCGACCGAAGTGCAAAAAAGCACGACCGTTTTTATGATCAGCTCTAAATACTCCAACAAATTCGCCATTATAGGGTAATACAGCACTGTTGTATATTCGTGCTGTTGATGGAGTAGGATTCCAATCGATAACCGGATTATTGCTATACCGCCAAACCGGCTCGATATACCCGGCAGGTTTTTCTTCCCAGGGAATATTTGGCAAAGAAGCACCAATAATTGTTTTTTTCATTAAATTTTTAATTATATAGTTAAGGTTAATTTTATTACAAAACACGCTGTAATTCTACCTGATAAACCGTATACCCTTTGTAGGTTATTGGGGTCATAAAGGTAGAGTAAAAAAGTTTTTGGAATAATATAAAGTGAAGGTGTAAATCGACAATTTGTAACATCCCCATCAGTTTAAATCTGGAAACAATCAGTATTTAGATTTCCTCATCAATCAGATACTTGTTCCGATCGGTAGAATTTCGGGAAACCATCTCTCCAATGAATCCAGCGACAAATAGTTGAGTACCCAGAATCATACAGGTTAGTGCAATATAAAAGTAAGGGCTATCGGCAATCAGTTTTACTTTATAATGGTTCCAAACAGCTATCAGTTTATCTATTCCAAGGTATAGATCCATTAGAAATCCAGCTATAAACATTACTGTTCCCCAGACTCCGAAAAAGTGCATAGGACGTTTACCAAATTTTGATATGAACATAACTGACAATAAATCCAGGGGCCCGCGAACAAAACGTTCTATCCCGAACTTAGTTTTACCATATTTTCGTTCCTGATGTTGAACTACCTTCTCCCCAATCTTCTTAAAGCCTGCCCATTTGGCTAGAACTGGAATGTACCGGTGCATATCGCCATAAACCTCAATACTTTTAACAACTTTATTCCGATATGCCTTAATGCCACAGTTAAAATCATGAAGCTTGATATGAGTCATCCGACGGGCAGTCCAGTTGTAAAATTTACTTGGAAGGTTTTTTGAAAAAACCGGGTCATATCTTTTTTTCTTCCATCCCGAAACAAGATCGTAGCCATCCTTACGAATCATCTGTACAAAACCCGGTATCTCCTCTGGATTATCCTGTAAATCGGCATCCATGGTAACAACAATTTCACCTTTTGTAGCGGCAAAACCAACATGCAATGCAGCAGCTTTACCATAGTTACGTCTGAAGCGAATACCTTTAATATTATGGTTCTGCTCTTTAAGATGAACAATTTCTTCCCAGGAGGAGTCGGTACTTCCATCATCTATAAGGATAATTTCGTAGGAATAATTGTTTTCATCCATTACACGCTTGATCCAGTCAGTCAATTCGGGCAGTGAATCACATTCGTTAAAGAGAGGGACAACTATTGAAATATCCATATTGATAGAATTTATAAATTACTTTTACTGAATGGGTTTTATACGTCGTAATAAAGAAGCAATAAACAAAGACAACAATGAACCCCCAAAGGTCATATTAACAACCAAAGTCTGAACAGCTAAAAAAATCGGCGTAATAAATAATTTACTCGCTTTTTCAATTTGTTCAATGAATTGTTTGTCCATTTGACTATTCTTGAATGATTCTAAATTCTGGTAAAGAATTTCTTCGACAAGGTATGGAGCCAAAGAATATTGAACAAACCTGTAGATAGCCCATATTATACCTGCAATTATACAGATAAAAAGACCAACAAGGAAGGCTTCACCAAAGCTTATAAACCCAGTCATTTCAGTATCGCGGTATTTTTTAACCGCGAGGAGTACTGAAAGCATGACAATAATAAGAAATATATTACTGACTATAGGAGAAAACAACATACCCATAAAGAATGCCAGCAATTCCACTACCGAAAGGGTTATGCCCAGTACAATTCCGTAAGATAGTACGTGCTTTCTCAATACCTGCTTCTGATTCATTTTTATTTTTACATAGACATTAAATATGTCTGATTTTTATTTTGGTTTATTAACAAAAGTTTATACTTTTGCGCCGGGTAAGTCTTATACGGCCAGCTCCTGCTGAACCCCCCCAGGACCGGAAGGTAGCAAGGGTAAGTGGTTGAAGCGGCGCGATATAAGGGGCTTACCCCTTTTATTTTTAACCCTTTCAGGTTGTTAAGATAATGCTTTGATAACATTAACAGGCGCTTGAACGAGTTCTACCAAAACACCTTCGCTGCTCAAAGGAAATTCTTCGTTACCTTTGGGATGAATAAAACAAACATCATAACCACTGGCACCTTTCCTTATTCCTCCAGGAGTAAACCGTACACCTTTTTCAGTAAGCCATTGTACACATGCTGGTAGATCGTCGATCCATAAACCGATATGATTGAGTTTAGGTTCATGAACTTTGGGTGACTTTTCAGCGTCGAGTGGTTGCATAATATCAACTTCGACTGCATATGGGCCATTACCAATTCTCAGAATATCCTCGTCAACGTTTTCTTTTTCACTTTTAAAAGTATTTGTTTTGGTTAACCCCATAATATCCACCCAGAAACGCGCTAACTTTGCTTTATCCTCATTTCCAATAGCTATTTGCTGAATTCCTAAAACATTAAATGGTCTCGTTTTCATATAAGATTAAATGTTAAAATTTGAACTGCGAATGTAAAAAAAACCCATCGGTAAATCCTAAAAAAACTTAACAGAATTTTATTTTTTACCTACAATGTATTAAACCAGTCGTTTGCCTAAAGTATTTCACAAATTAATTTAAGAAGAAGTTCATTGAGTTCAAATCGGACATTAACTGGAAAGTGCAAATACCAGAAATTTACTTTCAAAAACTTAATACATAAGAAACTTATTTCGTCGAAAAGTGTTTTTAATTACTTTTGCATTCCAATAAAAGTAAATGATAAAATCTTATTGATTTGTCTGACCTGATTTTCATCTATGAGAAAGATTATTAAAAACATCTTGAATACAATACCTCGTCCCTGGTTAATAAGGTTTAGCTATATTTTTGTCAGGTTCAGTCGTTTCTTTTATAGGGGTACTAAATTCGAATGCCCTGTTTGTGGAGGTAAATACAGGAAATTTCTTCCGTATGGCTATGAAAGAGTGCGCGATGGAGCATTGTGCCCTGGCTGTTTATCGCTCGAAAGACACCGCCTTATGTGGTTATATTTGAAAGAAAAGACACCTTTCTTTCATCAATCGTTGAAAGTACTACATGTTGCTCCTGAACAATGCTTTCTCAAACGATTTAAAAAACTCAACA
>JAHEEB010000385.1 GCA_024640925.1 Bacteroidota bacterium
GCACTACCTGTACCAATACCAGTTACAACACCAGCTGTGCTAACTGAAGCAACCGCTGTGTTGCTTGAACTCCAGGCAACATTCTTATTCGTTGCATTCGTTGGAGAAACAGTAGCAGTTAAGGAGGTTGTCCCACCAATAGTAATAGATGCAGAGGTTGGAGCAACAGTTACTCCGGTTACTGAGGTACCAGATGAGCTTACAGTTATTGTAGCCGTAGCTGTCTTTGCCTGATCTACTGTAGTTACAGTAATTGTAGCACTACCAGTACCAGCACCAGTTACAACACCAGCCGTACTTATAGAAGCAACAGCTGTATTGCTTGAACTCCATGTTACACTCTTATTCGTTGCATTCGCTGGAGCTACTGTAGCAGTTAATGATGTAGTTCCACCAACAGTTAGGGATGCGCTGGTTGGAGAAACAGAAACCCCGGTTACAGAAACAGAACTACTACTTCCGGCGACTTCAAGATGGGCCCAGGCCACTGATGCTTTATAATGAATATAGTAATTGCCATTTATTCTTGCTGGCATGCTGCTTGACCATGTATTGGTAAAATCTACACTGTTTACCTCAAGCAAATCCAAATTCCATGAATTGACACTGGTTATTGTCCCACTTGTTGACCAGCAATATTCACCAGCGCCATTCTGTGTTAATGGCAGATTCACCGAAACCGGGTTAGTACATGGCAAAACGGTATTAGATACTGTAATGGTTGATGTTGCAGTATAACTTCCGTCATTCGTAGTAATTGTTATTATTGCGTTACCTTCAGCAACTCCTGTTACAACACCAGTGCTGGAAACCGTTGCAACTGATATATTACCGGAACTCCAGGAAACACTTTTATTTGTTGCATTTGTAGGCAATACACTGGCTGTTAATGTTGTAGTGCCACCAACAATTATTGAGGCATTCGCTGGCAATACAGAAACACCAGTAACAGCTATCGTAGTCACTGTAATATTACATGTTGCGGTATAACCGCCACTGGCAGTTCTTGCAGTTATTATAGCTGTTCCAGCAGCCAAACAAGTAACAATACCAACTGAACTCACAGTCGCAACAGAAGTATTGCTTGAGCTCCAACTCACACTCTTATTTGTAGCATTTGTTGGAGTAACTGTAGCAATTAATGTTGTAGTTGAGCCAATACCAGCAGTAACAGATGTAGGTATCACGGAAACACCAGTAACAGGAATATTTGTGACCGTTATAGTTGATGTAGCTTTAAATGAACCATCAGATGTTGTTGTTGTAATTATTGCAGAGCCAGCAGCAACACCATTTATTACTCCAGCAGAGCTAACTGTAGCCACAGCTGTATTGCTTGAGCTCCAAGATACTACTTTATTTGATGCATTGGTGGGTACTACAGTAGCTGTTAATTTAGTAGTCGAGCCAATGCTAATAGTTGTTGCTGTAGGAGATACAGTTACACCTGTTACTGAAACTTTCGTGCCCCCAGGAGGTTCAACTCCTGATACCAGTATTCCATCGGCATACAAAGGAATATTTGTAGTTGGAGCTAATTCAGTGGTGCTTAAACCAATATGACTATAGTCATTTGTCGGATCCCAGTGAAATTTATAATAAACAGGATCCACACCTGAAGCTAATCTGAATTGATAATCGCGGGTACCATAAAAACCGGCAGCCGGCCATTGAAATTCCATATAATAAATATTGTTTGCTGCATCCCATACCAAAGGTCCGGTTGCAACAACAGGATCACCCTTCATGGAATTTTCATCGTAATTTTTAGAAAATGTTACATCTGCAATGGTCTGATTATACTGATTTAATTCTGAGATATCGAAAAAATATCTTGACATAAATGACACGTTTTTTCTTGGAGGATAGGCTGCTTCATTACTTATCCGAATTGTAATCTGCGAACTCTGATCATCGTCCTGTTCCATTTTTCCTTTGAGACCATATTCAACCAGTGCTGAATCTTTCGGATAAAAGTTTGCAATTGGCGATTGTCCTTCTCCAAAATATGTATACAAACCTGCCAAAGCTCCAACCAAACCAGCATTATAATCGATAGCAACCTCATTGTAAGCATAATCTGTTATAATATCATTATGTTCATCGGAAGTTCCGGGTCCACCAACCAACGCACCATATAAAATGTGTTTATGCTCAGCCGGATTGGACATATCATTGTTAGGGGAACCATGAGCTGCCCTGTGATGAGGATGTTTGGCAGAATTTCCGTATCCTACTATATAACTCCTGCTCAATGGGTTATTTCCCATGATATAATGCATTTGACTTATAGTCCAATCATCAAAAATTGTGCTTCCGGTATATTTCTTGTAGACCATGGCAGTGAATTGTTCAGCAGCATTGTATCTTGCGGATCCCCAAGAACTTATCACAGAAAAACCTGCAGGAGATTTTGTTAAATAACCCCCATCAGCCGGATTTTCATGCGTAACTCCAGACCAATATTCAAGATTCCATTTGAAAATATACCAGTAAAAAGAATCATCGGTAAGTTCTGCTAATCGGGCAAATACTCCAGCCCATTTTGTATCCCACGAATGTACCCACATGTTCTGCCAATTGTCAGCAGTGGACCTTATAATTTTAGATAACCAACCAGTATACATACCATTGGCATC
The DNA here is from genome assembly GCA_024640925.1 of Bacteroidota bacterium. GTDB lineage: Bacteria > Bacteroidota > Bacteroidia > Bacteroidales > UBA10428 > UBA10428. The sequence goes on from JAHEEB010000385.1 coordinate 2,640, forward strand.
CTTGCTGATGATGTCATTTAAATACTTCGAATCGCCCGTTGCAGTGTAAAGCCAAACGGCAGCCCACGACAATTCATCGGCATCGTAGGAGGATGTATAGAAACCTCCATCGTAACCTATTCCCCTATATTTTACAGCAAAATCATATAATGCTTTGGCTGTTGAAAGGCATTTGGCTGCATATGCCGGATCGTCTGTTACATTGTTGAGATATGAAAGGGTCAGTGAGGCTGAAGCGCCAGCACATTGGTCACTGGCAGGCGTTTCGGAAGTTGCAAAATAGCCGGGACGTTTAATAATTGTAGAGTCAAGAAGTTCTGGTGGCGACCATATTAAATGATCCTTGTTTCCTTCACCGACCTGATAACAGAAAGCAACAACTGCCCCGGAAGAATTCATAAAGGTACTACGTAAAAAATAATCAGAGAACCACCTTAGCTCTTCTTTCATGTGTTCCAATTCACCAATTTGTGTAAAGGAACTTTTAAATTCATATAGAGCCCATTCTAGTGTTGAAGACGAATAAGTTTGAGGTAACCCGAATTTTACATGATCTCCGGCATCATGAAAACCGCCACTTACATCAAGGAAACCGTTGTTATCAGGATCTAAAACGGACTTGTTTGCATCAATAAATGATTGCGACATATTAGTCATTGTATTGGTAAGAGGCAGATACACATCACATAGCTCGGAGTTGCCTCTCCATGGGAGTCTTCCTCCATCAATACCAGGACCAGATTTTTCAGCATCATAAAAATACAGCGATTTTTGTAATGCCTCAGCATAATTGTATGTCTGCCCAGTGACTCCAAAACTAAGGAGCAAAGCAATAAGCAATAAAAAATACTTTGTTTTCATTTAGGTTTTATAGTTTAGGTTTATTGTTAAGAAAGTAACAGTTTGAATTTGCATATTCAACCCTGTTACTTTCAATTTATCCGGAGAAAGATTAATTAATAATCAATCTCTCCATTACAACTGATTTTTCAGTCATAACTTTTATAATATAAATACCATCAGGTATTCCGTTCGTTTCAACAAAAATTTCATGACTGTTCGTTTCCGTTTTGAGTATCCCCTTACCATCAAGCGATATAATTTGAATCTGCTTAATCAGTATATTGCTTTCAACAGACACAAAATCGTTTGCAGGATTCGGATATACTTTTACTGCTTCTTCATTCTGGCTCATTTCAACACCTGTCGCACTCTTAACTGCAGGCGCTTCGAAATGTGACCATGATACAGAAGCTTTGTAATAAATGTACCATGCACCATTAATAGCAGCAGGCATACTATTCGACCATTTATTGGTATAATCAACATCATTGATTGTTACCTTATCCATATTCCATGAATTGACATAAGCCATGGCCTGTGTAGTAACATAACAGGATTCACCAACTCCGTCTTTGCTGAATGGTATAGTTATGGCAACCGGGTTACTGCATACTGTAGTACATGCACTTACTGTAACTGGTATAGTGACAGTTTTTGACTGATCAACTGTTGTTAAAGTAACAGTTGAAGTTCCTGCAGATATACCGGTTATTATACCATTACTTATAATTACTACAGCAGTATTACCTGAACTCCATATTACACTCTTATTTGTAGCATTAGTAGGAGTAACAGTTGCTATTAGTGTAGCTGAAGAACCCACACATAAGGTGACAGAGGTTGGGGAAACAGATACACCGGTAACTGATATACTGGAAGAACTTACTGTTATAGTTGCGGTAGCTGTCTTTGATTGATCGACTGTAGTTACTGTAATTGTTGCACTGCCTGTTCCAACACCTGACACTACTCCTGCTGTATTCACTGATGCTACAGCAGTATTACTTGAGCTCCAGGTTACACTCTTATTGGTTGCATTTGTTGGAGTAACTGTGGCTAATAATGTTGTTGTTGATCCAACAGATACAGATGCTGTTGTTGGAGAAACCGTTACACCAGTTACAGAAGTACTTGATGAACTAACAGTAATTGTAGCTGTAGCCGTTTTCGACTGATCAACAGTTGTAACTGTAATAGTTGCACTGCCTGTTCCAACACCTGTTACAATTCCTGCTGTATTCACTGATGCTATAGCAGTATTGCTCGAACTCCAGGTTACACTTTTATTGGTAGCATTTGTTGGAGTAACTGTAGCTGTTAAGGTTGTTGTTGAACCAACAGTTACTGATGCTGTTGCCGGAGAAACCGATACACCTGTTACCGAAATGCTTGATGAACTAACTGTTATAGTGGCGGTTGCTGTCTTTGATTGATCGACAGTAGTAACTGTAATAGTTGCACTACCCGTTCCAACACCTGTTACAATTCCTGCTGTGCTTACTGTTGCTATACCTGTATTGCTCGAACTCCAGGTTACACTCTTATTGGTTGCATTTGTTGGAGTAACTGTGGCTGTCAATGCTGTTGTTGAACCAACAGTCACAGATGCTGTTGTTGGAGAAACCGTTACACCAGTTACAGAAGTACTTGATGAACTAACTGTTATAATGGATGTGGCTGTCTTCGACTGATCGACAGTAGTAACTGTAATAGTTGCACTACCTGTTCCAACACCTGTTACAACTCCTGCCG
>JAHEEB010000386.1 GCA_024640925.1 Bacteroidota bacterium
TTCTGAATTGGTTGAATGTTCTGTTTGTTAATCAGCAAATAGAAGGAATTTGTTGTGGATATAAATTCAGCTTTACATTCCCTTTAAATTCTGATGAGGCAAAGCAGGAAGATGAGGATAAAGGGAAAAAACGAGCGAAAACAGAAAAGAAAAATTCTGAAAAACAGGAAATAACAATTCAGAGTGCTTTGCATTATCCTTCGGAAGGATGGGCATATATGGCGGCCACTGAAACAGCAGCATTGCTCAATAATAGCATGAATTATTTTCTTAGCGAACATCATGGGCACAGAAAACACTGGCTGATAAAAAATAAGTACAATCAGCATCTGGCAACCATTCATCTTAAAGATGCCGATAATCAGGAAGAAATTCGCGATACAATTATCAACCATTTTTCCTCATCGGTAGTTAACATAAATTTTGTTCAGGAAGAAACCGAACCTTTTTATTGCTCTATCCTGAAACAGAATGAGCAGATTTTATTAAAATCGGTACCGGTTATTATTCAGGCTGGTGAAGATGAAAGCAGCGAAGACAGTTCATTTGCAAAGGCATGGGAGTATTGCGACATTATAAGCGAGAAAGCTCAATTCGATTCAAATTACCTTGAAATCAGGGCTGAAGACGATTGTCTTTTTGGATTTGAATTGTTAGGAAAGTGCTATGCTCTGGTAGCTTCACATAACCAGTATTATTCCAACACTACCTCTGTTGATGAAATTAAAACTAAAATTAAAAAACTTCTTGGTACAGAGGGTATGCATTTGGTAGAACATATTCTTTTAAGACCAATAAACAGAGGACTTCAGCAGATATATAACTTTATTGTTAACAATTCTTCTGCCTCCTCTGTATCGAATAAAAACCAAAAAAAAGGAAAAAAATCAGTTGAAAATAAAAATGAAAACTATTCCAGTTTACTAAATGGTATTATACCAGATATCAGCTCTTCAGAGATAACAAATTTCAGTTCGATAGAGAAAATAGCAAGGCTGTTTTTTGATTATATTATTAAAACCAACAGGGAACCCAAGCTTGAATGGATTTCTGACAATAACAATACCCAAAACTATTCATTTGTTTGGAAAGTAGAAAACGCCGAAGGAACACAGATTACCATTGCCATTTCAGAAAATACCTATTGCGAAAAGAACGATGAATCAGACGATTTTGCACTTGTACTTGAGAAATTGCAACGTTTATATGATGAGTTGATAGAATTGCCATGGAATTATGAAAATAAAAGCGAGATTATTGAAATTTTAAGCCCCTTTATCATAAGCAAATACACAGAGCAAGAGTTAACAGGCGATAAGTTTTTACCTTTACCTGCATTGTGCAGCTCTGCCAATATCAGCTGTGAACAAGCTGATCCGTATTCATTCCGTATGACACTAGTTCTTCCATACTGGACAGGCCGTTTTATAAATCGTGAATTCAGAGAATTTATAAATGAAACATTTCAATTTGAAGCCCCTGCTCATATATTACTTCGCACATGCTGGGTAAATAATTACCAGATGTACCTGTTTGAGAAAGCTTATCAACGCTGGCTGGAAAGCCTGAGTTTAGATAAACGCCATTGCGATTCTACTAAGGCACGTAACGAACTGATTGATATCTTAACTTGTCTCAGGAGTAATTACCCTGAAACACATTTATTCAGCTGTGAACAGGATGAAACAGATAATAATGCTGTAATACTCGATTATTCAAAACTTGGTTAACTAAAAAAAACATAAAATGAGCTTCCTTACCCAAACTAGTTATCCCTATTTCAAAAAAGGCCAGGTATTAAAACATACCGATCTTAATAATTTGGTTGATTCATTCGATCAGCATAACAGGGTTACCCGGGTGATGGTGGCAGGTAGTGGCATATTTTATGGCCTTACCTGTAACCTGGATAAAAACCTGAGTTACGATACAAATGCCTATGTGAAAATTAATGTTGGCAAAGGTTTCGGGTTAAGTTCCGATGGGTATTTTATCTATCTTGAAGAGGATGTTGTTTATACTCATTATAAAAAAAGACAGGTTTCGTCGAACTATTTTAAATGCGAGAGCTCTGCCTCTAATGAAACCGATTGGGAAGTATTAGAGCTTTTAAGCAGTAGCGATTCTGAAGAGGTAAAAGTACTTATTGACCTGGTTTCAGATATTAGTGAATCGCAACAGTACTGTTTGGTTCTCTGGGTTTCTGTTGATGAAGAAGCGCGACCAGTTTGTATTGATAAATGCGATCAGTCAGGTGCTGATTTGGTTTTCAGCATTAAAGCATTATTGGTTAAAAAAACCGACTTGAATACCGTTTATGGAAGTACCGATACAAGTTCGGTTTTTAATCTTCCTGTGGTTACTGTAAATCCCTTTGGATTTCAGGAAAAAGAAACATCCATTCCTGGAACGGATATTACGCAAACCATTAAGATTGTTAACCCATCGTTGATTGAAGAATTCCTTGAATTTTATTCAAATTACACATCAATTATATTAAAAAATATAAATACAGATAGTTCGGGGAAATTTAATAGTATTCCTGAAGCTTATACCAAGGCTTATGAACTGATGAATACTCTTGGTTTTGATCAAAACCAGAATCCTTTTAAAGACCTTAAATCCAAGCTTAACCAAATCTATTCAACCATTACTGATACCAATTCAGAAACAATTTATTCCTATCATCAGATTCAGTATTTATACGACTATATTTTTGATTTATGCCGTGTTTATGGAGAATTCTCAGAAAAGGTATGTGTTATGAATGAGGGGTTTATACCCGATTTCTGTAAGTATTCGCAATTTCTGGCACTTTCAGAATTAGAAGTTAGCAACGGAGAATCTATTACATTCGAAATGACAGAGGGGTGCAGAACTCCTTATACTCCTTCAACCCTATCAGAGAATTACAGCGAAACCATTAGAGAACTAGAATTTCTCTATGATCGAATGATTCGTCTTACTCAGATTAAAGGCATTGACGAAGTAGGGTATGTTGAATTACCATTACCCGATGGCGATTATAAAGTAATAAGGGTAACTCCCTCACGATCAAATAAACTGAAGTTGGGTCAGAAAGCTATACCTTACTATTACACATCAGCAATAAAAGATTATTGGAAATTCAAACCTAAGAAAACCTGTATCGATTTAAAAATTCTTGGTTACAGATACACCGATACAAGCGGGTTTTTACCAACCGAAAATCCTCTTTGTTATTCTGTTGATGAATTCACTGATTTCCGGATTGAAGGGCATATTGGGCGTCCGGTAGACGAGGTAAGAGACGAGCTTGTTTTTTGGCAGCTACAGTATAATTTACCTATCGATGTTCACTTTGTTTACCTGAATTCGTTGGATCTTGATCTGGAAGATATTGTTTATCCTAATCTGGAACTTTTACAGGAAAAATATACCGAAATAGCTGATGAATTACGCAAATTCCTGATTGAATCTGATATTTCAAACACATCTGCTTTTTTACCTGAAAAACTTTTTGACTTTAGTTGTACAAGGTTAAATGAGTATTTGAAAGAATATTTCCCGGAGGAAATACCCAATAGAATTAAATGTATGTCACAAGCTCTTACCATTTTAAGATTAGAGTATGATCTTGAACAGGAAAGAGTTATAAATCATTCAAAATTTAGCGAATTTGCAAGGAATCATCCGGGATTAAGACATAATGGGATGGTACCAGAGGGTGGAACTTTTGTTGTTGCTTACCGGTTCCAATTTAATAATGTAGAGGATGAGGATATTGCTTCGGTACTCGAACGTAATGACAAAAACTTTTTGAATGTTTATATTTCCAGTGAAGAACGAAGAGCCTATTTGCTTGACTACTTGCGAAACAACACAAATAGGATTGTTGTCGGCGATTTTTACCTCCCATATAAAATCAAAAACGACCAGGGAATATATGGAATCGATCCGTTATTGATTTTAATTCCGAATGAATATTGTTCGAATGATACGAAATCATACCAGATATTTGCATATCCAAAGCAGGGAAGCCTTTCTGCATCAATAAACGGTTCTCCTATCGATGAAGGAAATCTGCCTGTATTTATTGAATACAATTCACTTCACCAGTATGTATTTTTCCCTTCGAAAGTAGTTTTAGGTGAATCAATAGTTTCTACTATCCTTATTACCTATAATTATTACGCAAAAACTGCCAGTGCCGAAATTAAAGTATATAAAAAGCCTGAAGTACCTGTTATTTCAACGGGTAATGTTTCTTTTATTTATGATTCAAGGAATTCCTTAGTCGGACTTACTATTTCATTTCAGGGCAACGATACTTCCGGAATTTATCAGTCGAACTGGGTAATTGACGGGTTGGAAATGGAATCTGCCGGCAATACCTTTACACATAGTTTCTATTTCAACAATGGGTTGACTTATATATTAGGTTTAACTCATAAAAATGGAGTTTGCGAAACTTCTGCAGAACAGGAAATCAATTTATGCGAAAAAATCGCTCAGATTGAATTGAATTTCAATGATGAAACACCTTTCTTCAGTGAAGATCCGGCAAAAGATGAAACTATAAATCTTATTGTTTCCCCAAGTGGCGGAAGATTTGAACTTGTAAAAGAAGATGGTACCGTGTTTGAACCAAAAATTAATTTTGCTTTGGTTAATCATTATACTCTTGTTAATTCGGCTAAAGATCCATTACCCTACGGGGAATATACCCTTAAGTATTATCTCCCTTTCTGTGATAAGGAACCAGCCTCTCTGCAAATAGTTGTCAGAAGTGAATCGGCCATTGTACTTAATAAATACTTATTCTGTTCGGGCGATGAGCAACATTATTCTGTTTATATCTGGCCAAATGATGGAGAATTGACCGTTTCACCTTCAGGAGTGGTTAGAGCAGATAATAACGTCTATTTCTTTGATCCTACATTGGTTACAAATTTTGAGAATAATGTCGCACTGGTTACACTTCAACTGGAATCAGAAGGAACTACAATTCAGAGAACTTTATATGTTATTAAAACTCCCAAAGGAATTGTTCGGACTAACTTAAAATATTTGTATGATAGGGAAAGTAACTGTAGGTTAACAGGTTGCGAACTCACATTTGAAGTTGAATCACCGGGAAGAGCCAACAGGTACGAATGGCAAATAAACGACGAAACCAAAGCTGTTTATACCACATATGCTCCATTTGTTTATGAATTTAGTTTTGAAGAGTCAACC
>JAHEEB010000387.1 GCA_024640925.1 Bacteroidota bacterium
ATTATCTAAATATTAATCAAACAAATACCAATAAAGTATGAAAAATATCGTATTGTTCAGTTTTGCTTTTATCCTGATGATAGGCAGTTGGTCTTGCAATGCACAAACCAGCAAAAAAGCTGGTCCAAAAAGCACTGTTTCTGCAAAAGTAGAAGTGTATTATTTCCATTTCACCCGTAGATGTAATACCTGCTTATCGGTTGAAGAAAATGCAAAAAAAGCTGTTGAGTTGTTATATGCCGATAAAGTTAAAACCGGTGAATATACTTTCACTGGAATAAATCTTGATGATGAAAACAGCAAGGCAATTGCCGAAAAGCTGGGTATTGGCGGTCAGACTTTATTAGTTGTTTGTGGTGACAAAAAGATTGATATTACCGATAAAGGTTTTATGAATGCCCACGATCTTGAAAAAATGAAGGAAGAAATAAAGAATGCTGTAAATAATGTAACAATGAATTAATGTGCCAATGTGCTAATTGTTCAATGAAGTAAATAGTTTGTTGAATGGAAAAGAAGAATGTTATTGTAGAAAAAAGCTTTGAATTTGCTTTGGCGATTATTGAATTAGAAAGTAAGAAGAAATTCGTTATTGCGAGGCAACTATTAAAATCGGGAACTTCGATAGGAGCTAATGTTAGAGAAGCACAAAATGCGGAAAGTAAGAAAGATTTTATACATAAATTGAAAATTTCTGCAAAAGAGGCTGATGAGACTGAATACGGGCTTTTATTGTGCAAACATTCTAATAACTATCCCTTCAATGAATCATTGCTAATAAAGTAATTAGAACTGCAAAAACTTTTATCCAGCATAATCTCTGTTTCTAAACAATCATTAACCCATTAAATCATTAGCATGGACTTTTTACAAAGCATATTAGAAAATTCACAATACTCTTTTATTACAGCAATGATATTAGGATTGATGACTGCTATAAGCCCCTGCCCTCTTGCAACTAACATTTCAGCTATCGGATTTATCAGTCGTAATATTGAAAACCAAAAACGGGTTTTTATTAATGGATTGGTTTATACTCTTGGCAGGGCAATAAGTTATACAGGGTTGGCTGTATTACTATACTTTGGTGCCAGTAAAATAAATGTATCAATGCTTTTCCAGGGATGGGGCGAAAAGCTTTTAGGACCTGTATTAATTATTATCGGATTATTTATGCTCGATGTAGTTAAAATTAAATTTCCCGGGTTCTCAAAACTGAGTGATAAAATTGGCAAAAACAGCAAAGGAAGTTATTGGAGTACCTTATTGCTGGGAATGGTGTTTGCCCTTGCATTCTGCCCATATAGCGGAGTATTGTATTTCGCAATGCTTATTCCAATGACAATTGCAAGTGCCAGTGGTTTGTATCTTCCTGTGGTATTTGCTGTTGCAACCGGCTTACCTGTTATTCTTTTCGCCTGGTTATTGGCTTATGCTGTTGGAAATGTAGGAAAAATGTACAACCGGATTAAAAACGTTGAACTCTGGTTCCGACGAGTAGTTGCAGTATTGTTTATTGTTGTTGGTATTTATTATATAATACTGTTTATTAAATAAAAAAATTTGAATAATTATTTCGGGTTTATACGAAATAAAACGAATTGAACTATGAATTGGAATAAAAAAATAATTGTAACATTTCTTTTATTACCCGTCTGGTACATGGTTTATCATTACCTGAAACCAATTACCGACTGGCTTATTGATTCAGCTTTAGGGTTGGAAAAAGGAACACGCTTAACGGAATCTTTACGTTTTTTTATATTCGAAGTGCCCAAAGTATTCATGTTACTTGTTCTCATTATCTTTTTTGTGGGCATAATCCGCTCTTACTTTTCCCCCGAAAGAACCAGAAAGATACTTGAAGGTAAATCCACCTTTACGGGCAATATACTGGCTTCTATGCTTGGTATTGTTACACCATTTTGTTCGTGTTCTGCCATCCCTTTGTTTTTGGGTTTTGTAGAATCGGGGGTACCGTTGGGTGTTACTTTCTCCTTTTTAATTGCAGCACCTATGATTAATGAAGTTGCAGTAATCCTTTTATTTGGTATGTTTGGTTGGAAAATTGCCTTAATCTACGTTTTAACGGGACTTATAATTGCTATAACAGCAGGTTTTATCATCGGTAAACTAAAACTTGAACATTGGGTACAAGATTGGGTATACAAAACTCAATTTGGCAATACAACCAATGATGAAGAAAAACTAAAATTATCTGATCGGATACACTTTGGATTGAATGCAGTAAAAGAGATTGTAGGCAAAGTATGGATATTTATTATAATTGGTATTGCAGTTGGTGCAGGAGCACATGGCTTCGTACCTCAGGATTTCATGGCTTCGCTTATGGGCAAATCGAGCTGGTATAGTGTACCCTTATCTGTACTCATTGGTGTTCCATTGTATTCAAATGCTGCCGGAATCATTCCTATTGTTTCGGTTTTAATTGAAAAAGGGGCTTCACTTGGAACTTCATTGGCTTTTATGATGGCAGTTATTGGACTGTCATTACCTGAAATGATAATCCTGAAAAAAGTATTAAAGATGCCTTTAATACTAGCATTTATAGGTATAGTAGCAACAGGAATTATGATAGTTGGCTATCTGTTTAATTTCATTTTTTAATAGAACCATTCAAATTTAAAATTATGGAAATAACACCAAATGCAATTGAGCAACTGAAAAAAATGATTGCTTCTGTAAATGCTCCCCATTCAGGTATTCGCATTTCGGTAATACCCGGATGCTGCTCGCCTAAACCACTGATGTCTGTCGAAGAAAAAGCAGAAGAAGGAGAGAAAATTATTACAGTAGATTCTATCGATTTGTTTATGGATATAACAACTGAAAAGGCAATATCTGGATATATCATCGACTTTAATTCCAATGGTTTTAAACTCGATTATATGTTACCACCAGGAAGGTGTTGCCGATAAGATATTAAACTAAAATCATTTTATAAACCTAAAAATTAACAATATGAACCTAAGATCAAAAGATTTTTATGTTTATCTGAACTTTTGACGGATAATTTCTATATTTGCGCTCTGAATGAAGATTTTACCTTTCATATTATCTCTTTATATATTGGTCCTCACTGCCATTCCTTGCATTGATGAGCCAAATGATATTTCCCTGAATAAAATAACTCATAGTATTTCAGGGAATCAACAAACCGATATTGATCATTGTTCACCTTTTTGTACGTGTGATTGCTGTGTTTCACCGATTATTTATAAGAGTTATATGATTCAATTCAACAGCTATTCCTTGTATCAAAAACAATATTCAACTTACTCTTCTAATTATAATTTAGTTCATTACGCTTCAATCTGGCAACCGCCACAGATAATCTGATTCTTTTTACTTAAGTAATTCAGCAGAAGCATTGCATAAGAATATGCTTTGCAAAGAATACATTATTATCAAAATCTCACATTTTTATATTTAATTATGATTGAACGTATCATTCTTTTTTCCATAAAGAATAAATTTATCGTTTGTTTGTTTGTGGTAGCTTTAATCGGTTGGGGTACCTATTCCTTAACCAAACTACCTATTGATGCAATCCCCGATATTACAAACAACCAGGTTCAGATTATAGCTCTTGCTCCATCGCTGGCTGTACAGGAAGTAGAGAGTTTTATTACTGCTCCTGTTGAAGTAGCAGTCGCAAATATACCCGATATTATTGAGCTTCGCTCAATATCCCGATTAGGATTATCGGTAATTACTGTTGTTTTTAAAGATGGTGTTGATGTTTACTGGGCGCGTCAACAATTGAGCGAGCGACTCAAGGAGGCTGAAGAAGATATACCAGAGGGACTTGCAAAGATTGAACTTGCCCCTATCTCTTCTGGTTTGGGGGAAATATACCAATATCGACTCTCTGTTGACAAAGGATTGGAAAATAAATATAATCCGATGGAACTGCGCACAATTCAAGATTGGATAGTTCGCAGAGAAATGCTTGGTACTCCTGGTGTGGCAGACATAAACAGCTATGGCGGGTTTGTAAAACAGTACGAAATATCTGTAAATCCTGAAAGACTCAGAAGTATGAACATTTCACTTACAGATATTTTTGAAGCGCTTGAAAAAAATAATGAAAATACTGGAAGTGCTTATATCGACAAGAAGCCAACTGCTTATTTTATTCGAGGTATTGGGTTGGTTAAAACCCTTTCAGACATTGAAAAGATTGTTGTAAAAAACAATCCCTCTGGCATACCTGTATTAATTCGTGATATTGCAACAGTTCAAAATGGCAGTGCAACACGCTATGGAGCTTTTGTTGTTGACACCTCTGAAGCTGTAGGTGGCGTAATAATGATGCTTAAAGGTGCAAATGCACACGAGGTGGTTGAAAACGTTGAAACTCGTATACAATCTATTCAGAAGTCGTTACCCAAAGGTGTTGTAATTGAACCTTTTTTAAATCGTTCTGAACTTGTAAGCCGTGCCATCGGAACAGTTTCTAAAAATCTTATTGAAGGTGCCTTAATTGTTATATTTATTCTGGTATTGTTATTAGGCAACCTTCGGGCCGGACTAGTTGTGGCGTCTGTAATTCCCCTTTCAATGCTTTTTGCTATTTCGCTAATGAACTTATTTGGTGTTTCTGGCAATTTGATGAGTTTGGGCGCTATAGACTTCGGTTTGATTGTTGATGGTGCGGTTATTATAGTTGAAAGTGTTGTACACCGAATAACTATGAGCAAACATCATCATCAGGGTATCGCAAAGCTTTCGCAGTCACAAATGGATGAGAATGTATTTGAATCTGCAAAAAGAATGATGAGTTCAGCTACTTTCGGACAAATTATAATACTTATTGTATACCTGCCCATTATGGCATTGGTGGGTATTGAGGGAAAAATGTTCCGCCCCATGGCCCAGGTGGTTACTTTTGCACTATTGGGTGCTGCCATCTTATCATTAACTTATGTTCCAATGGCATCTGCTTTATTCCTTAGCAAGAAAACAGAACACAAACACAATTTTTCCGACAAACTAATCAATTTGTTTCATAAAGCCTTTAATCCAATCATTGCTTTTGCTTTAAGGCATAAAGTACTGGTCTCTGCTTCTGCAATTATTCTTTTTATGGTAAGCATTTTTATGTTTACCCGGTTGGGGGGAGAATTTATTCCGCAATTGGAAGAAGGAGATCTTGCTGCCGGAGTAATGACATTGCAGGGCGGT
>JAHEEB010000388.1:0-1797 GCA_024640925.1 Bacteroidota bacterium
TACTGGGCGGTGAACGCTTTGAAATGGATGGATATTTTCCACAGGCAGGAACTAATTTTCTGGTTGGTTTAACTTTTAGTTTTTAATATATCCTTTAGGCTGTCTTCTAGCTGATTCCATTGGGTGATTGGTTATAAAGGCAGCCTTTTTAATTCTATTTCTGAAAGGTTCGGTTTTTCATTCACTCCTTCAAGGCTTAGCATAACCAACATCATTATTGTTGGGACTGGTTTATTTTTTATATTAAATCGTTCTTATGTCAAATAAAATCTACCAATTCTCTCTTTGAAATTATAGGAATCCTTGTGTAACTAGTCAAAAAGAATATAACTCTTAACTTCTCGAACCAAACTGGTCAGTTTTTACTTCTTTCTTTGTCAAAGTTCTAAATTCCTGGCAATTGAAGTCAATGTCTTATACAAAATATCTATATCTTTCAATGAAGTCCTATGATTCGCAAAACAAATCCGAATGCCGTTTTTACTTTTAACTGTAACCGGTGTCAGAAATGCTGTTCCACTTTCTTCGAGTTTATTCAGAATTATTCCTTGTAAATCATTTATTCTGTCTATATCTTTTATTGAATCTGGCAAATATCTTAAACACACAATTGAAAGATCTACAGGATTGAGAACCTCCCAATTTGGTTCATTAGAAAATCTACGTTTCATCTCATTTGCCAATAAAATATTTTGTTCGACACATCTGCCAATTTTATCAAATCCATAAGTCTTAAATGCAAACCAAACTTTCAAAGCTCTTGATGTTCTTGATAATTGCATGCCATAATCGAGAAAGTTTGTTTCGGCATTATTTCCTTTATAAGCTTTGCAGGAAGTTTTTGTGAATGTATCAAATAAATTTTCCTTATTTTTTATCAAAACGAGACCTGCTTCAGTAGGAATATAAAACCACTTATGCGGGTCAACAGTTATGGAATCGGCCTGTTCAATACCTTTAAACAAATGCCGTTTACCATTTACGAGAATTGCTGCGCCTCCATATGCCGCATCGACATGGAGCCATAGATTATACTTTTTACAAATATCTGCTACTTTATCTAATGAGTCAACAGCCCCTACACTTGCAGAACCTCCTTGTGCGACAACACAAAACGGATGATTTTTATTTGATATATCATCTCTGATTTGAGTTTCTAAAGCAGCAATATCAATTCTAAAATCCTTGTCTGTCGATATTTTTCTGATGTTTTTAGTCCCAATTCCTAAAATCCCCACCGCCCTTTCAATGGTGGTATGTCCCTGCTCCGAAACATAAAGCACCAGTTTCGTTCCCGGCTCAATACCATTTATCATAGTATTATTAGCTTTTGTTTCCCTGGCTACAAGAAGTGATGTCAGATTTGCGGTTGTTCCTCCACTAGCTAATGTGCCACCAAAACCATCAGAAAATCCAAAAATCTTTCCTATCCATTGAATAACAATATCCTCAATCACAGTTGCAGCTGGCCCGGCTTTATACATAAATGGATTCTGATTTAGGCCTGAATTAATTAATTCACCTAAAAATCCAGCATCGGATCCGGAATTATTCATCCATGCTAAAAAACGAGGATGTCCAATTTTTGTGGAATTTGGTACTATTTTTTCTTTTACATCAGTCAGTATCTTTTCTATTTCAACTCCGTGGTAAGGGATGTCCTCATGGAGTATCTTAAATAAATCAGAATATTCAATGGAGGGAATTAAAGGCTCTTGCCTTAAATTATTTCGATAATTGAAGATTATTTCAGATATGTCCCTAAAATAATCTTCGAAATTTTCTATGGTTAAGTCG
>JAHEEB010000388.1:1807-5208 GCA_024640925.1 Bacteroidota bacterium
TATTTTTCAAGTTGTCGATATCCATGCTTTGTCGTTTCTTAGAATTAGCTATTATTGCACCGCCTGTTGCGCAGCGTTATTCAAGTCTCAAGTGATAAATACATTGAATATCTTTTTGTCACTCCATAAAATTGTATTGTTGCCTTGTCTGCATCATATTCCTTAAATATTTTAAATCCAAATCTTTTCCAAAAAGACAAACAACTTTTTTGGTCTGATTGCCACCCTTTTTCACAGTCAGGAAGGACCAGATGTACTTCAAATCTTTTCCAGTTATTTACTCTTGCCCAATTTATTGAATCTATTACTAACCGGCTTGATATTCCTTTTCGTAAATAGTCTCCCTTTACAATGGTAAGACAATTATGAATCAGTGTATTGTCGGGTTGGGGCGAATCAAATCCATAGCCATAGAATTTAATCTTTTTAGCTATCTCCAAAGGAAAAAAGTTGTGGTAGGCAATTATTTTATCTTTATCCCATGCCACAAATCCACATCCACCATATTTGTCAATTGTCAGCTGATACAATTGTTCCAAATTTTCCCTATTGCTCTTCTTTGAATAATTTATACCTGGACAACCAGATTCAGGTATGTGATAATTCGGATTAAAGGGTTCTAATCCATTTAAACATCGGTCCGGGATCCATTCATCCACTCTTATTGGTCTTATTGTAATTGTATCAGCTATCATCTGAGGTAGGGTCTGTTATTATGGTGCACATGGTGGCAATATGGATTGTGTATTAAAATGCGTCACAAATTATATATTCACTTTCCCCACACCTATTTTCCCTATTTTGAGAAATAGTAGCAGTTTTAACTGGTTTCTTACCCATCCGTTTTCTTTTCATTCTTTCTCGCACAATATACCAAACTCTCCGAAATCTTCCAATAGTAAAGAATCTTGAAATTAAATAAACCCAAACCTCCCGTCGAAGCGGGACAAGCTCTTAGTAAGGGCTTTAACCGAGCAGCTAAATTTTGTACCAAACAGTTGGTTTTAATCTGCGTAACCTGATTAATCAGTTATAATCTGCTGTTCAGACATTGCTGTTTGCCCGCATGAACTCTTGTTTATTATGCCCGGTACTTTAATGAAATTCGATTAAAAATAAAATCGAACTATTACTGATGAGTTTGTAAAAACATACCAATCTTCATCATTTATTCGTCCTCTAAGTTGTACTTCACTTCCTATACTGAAATTTTTAATAAAATAGTATTCTCCTCCAATAGTTGGTGCTATTACTTTTGTCTCATTACTACTTAATTCAAGTCTTAATCCGTATAATAAATCGAATTTTGAAATTGATTTTCGACCAAATCCGCCTATTCCAATAGCATATTGTTCAAATCTGTTAGATATCGTAAATCCCACTATAGGTTCTAATCGAAATTTACTTCCAATATCAATTGTCAAATAAATCGAATTGGTAGGTCCATTGTCATTTTCATACACAAATTCTGTAAGATTGAATAAAGACACACCTAATCCAAATTTCGAATTTTTGTTTTCATTTTCATCTTCTTGTCCGAATAATGATTGTGTTATCAATAAAATCATTAAAACAAAGGTCAATGATGTAATTGTTGTTTTCATAATTCTCATGTTTTTAAATTACATTATAATTCCATTTATTCTTTGATTTCCATGTCTTCATGCTGATGTATAAAGGTTGAGTAAGCTAAAGCATTTCTATCCTTGTTTCTCATTCCGATGTACATCGGAATACGTGGCCGTATGTTCCCTTTGGTCACAAGCTCAGCTTCGTTTCGGTTCCCCTCCATATGACTCTATTAATATAGCATATTTTCGTAAAGCTCATCACCTCTCTGATTAGTCCGTAGCCGCCATGTTGAGTTTTAGTACAACCGGGAGATCCATTAAATCCCCTTATTAGCAGCTACTGGTTAGCAGGTTTAGCCCAACAAGATTTAAAACACAATTTAGTGTAGCCCATTCTTAAAAAAAAGGCAGTAGTATAAATAATCTACTGTTCTTATTATGGTTCAACGATACCTTAAATCCTATATTGCTAGCGCCTGGGTTTAAATTTTTTGTCAAAGATATTCATTTTTAGGTTCTTAATATTGATTGCACCGAACATATTGTAACGTGAAAATTTATTTTGGCGGAGGTGAATCTGAATGCCCCAATGCGACAAGAGCGAGTGCAATTTGTAGGTTTATTGGCAAGCATTTGGTAGCTTGCGAGGCATAACAACGGATTCTCAATGTGTCAGATAATTTTTGTTCAAATAAATTTAAATTGCTTTACTTGTTCAAGATTATTATTTCAATAACATTTTTTTTATTCCGATTCTGTAATTTCGTGAAACAGGTAATTTAAAGTTGTTAATTCCCAAGACATTACCTTCTAACGAGGTAACTTTGCCGATATTTACCACAAATGTTTTGTGAATCTGAACAAATTTTTGTGGTGGCAATTTTTGAGTAAATGAGCTTAATGTAGAATGCGTAATAAGTTTATTTTTTGTTGTTTGTATTGAGATGTAATTGTCCATTCCTTCAATAAAAAGAATGTCTTCAAAATTTACTTTCTTGTATTTTTGAGTTGTTTTTACAAAAATAGAATCGGGTTGCAAATCGTCCGATTTTTCCTTTTCAAACCAATCATATACTTTGTTAACTGCTTTCAAAAAACGTTCAAACGGAACAGGTTTTAATAAATAATCGATCACATCGAATTCGTAGCTTTTAAGTGCATATTGCTCGTAAGCACTAACAATGATAACCTTTGGAGAATTGGTCAAGCCAGATAGAAACTCCACTCCCGAAAGATATGGCATCTCGATATCGAGAAAAATCAAATCGACGGTTTGCTCTTTCAATACATTTCCTAGCTGAATGGCATCTTCGCACATGGCAACAAGTTCTAAAAATTCGAGTTTTTCAACATAGCCTTGCAGACCTTTTCTAGCCATTGGTTCGTCGTCGGTTATGATGCATCGTATTTTTACCATTCTATTTTTAAATTAGCGTTGAATGAATTATTTGTTTTAACAGTTTCAAAGAAATGTTTTTCAGGATAAAGCAAATTCAGTCTTCGGTTCAAGTTTTCAAGACCAATGCCTGTTACCTTGCTGTTTTTAGCCTGCGGAATTTGTAGAATTGCATTTTCCACTGTAAAACATAAACTGCCATTTTGTAAAAAAGCATCAATTTTTATCCAATTCTCGCCTCCAACATATTTGTAAGCGTTTTCGACCAATGGAAACAAAAGCAAAGGTTGAATTTGCTGATCGTTCAAATTAGAGTCGAAATTGACCATTAGTTGAAATGATTCTTTCATCCGTATTTTTTGAAATTCAATGTAATTACGAATGAAGCTGAGTTCCTGTCTGATATGTATGGTTTGGTTGATATCGTATAGCTG
>JAHEEB010000026.1:0-2910 GCA_024640925.1 Bacteroidota bacterium
TGCCGGTACCGGTTTGCGTAAGTACCTTAAGATTATGGTAGCTCCTAAAGAAGAGTATGAAAAACTTAATCTCGAACAAGAATAACCTTTAATAATTATTCTCATGGAAGAGAAAAAGAACGCAGGACAAATCAATATTGAACTAAAAGAGGATGTGGCACAGGGAATATACTCAAACCTTGCTATTATTACACATTCTCCTTCAGAATTTGTTATTGATTTTGTACGGATTATGCCCGGATTACCCAAAGCTGAGGTTAAATCGAGAATAATCCTGACTCCGGAGCATGCAAAGCGGTTATTATTAGCATTGCAGGATAATGTTGCTAAATACGAATCGGTTCATGGACCAATAAAAAATGTCGAACAGGGAGGGGGAAATGTTATCCCTATGGGGTTCGGCGGTCCTACCGCACAAGCATAAGAAAAAATCCCGGTTTAATAGAATAGACCGGGATTTTTTTTATCCCAAATTTCTCATAAGAAAATCCAGACTTTTCTTTAGAACAGTCAGAAAGTTGATAGAAACCTTTTAGCACTTCATTATATTCAAAAGGGAAAGTTATATTAGTTCATTTGACAAAACATTTTACATTTGTATATGTTTGGTAACAAAAGAGCATTTTCCGATTTCTAAAACCTTATGAAGTATGAAACTAATTTTTGTAATTCCAGTATTTATTTTAGCATTCTTAATTTTGGGATGTACGACTAGTAAGAACAATTTGCCTGATCCATTAGTAGAAAACCGCGATACAACAATTAATCCGGCAGTTAATTTTTATCGATATGCCAATGGAGGCTGGTTTAAAAATAATCCGGTTCCCTCGTCGGAGAGTAGCAATGGAATTTTCCGATTAATCAGGGATACCATTAATTCGCAGATTAAAAACATTTGCGAAGAGGCGGCAAAAGACAAGAAAGCTACAAAAGGCAGTAATAAACAGAAAATCGGAGATTTTTATGCTTCCGGAATGGATACAATATGCATTGAGAAGGCTGGTATTGCTCCTCTTAAGGATGAAATACAGAAAATTGATGATATTGATGATAGTAAATCACTATTGAGGGCTATTGCTCATTTACATACTATTGGCGTAAATCCAGCATATGGTTTTTATCTGAATCAGGACGATAAAATAAGCTCAAAATATGCTTTGTTTTTTCAGCAGGGGGGACTTGGACTTGGAGAAAGAAACTATTATTTTAATACCGATTCGCTTACGGTTAATATTAGGAATGAATATGTTAAACATGTTACAACTATGTTTAGCCTTATTGGCGAAAATGAAATTACTTCAGCCAATAATGCGAAAGTTATTATGAAACTTGAAACTGAGCTGGCTGGTTCTTCCCGTAAACTGGAAGAGCTTCGTGATCCAATTGCTAATTATAACAAAATGAGCGTGGAACAACTTATTAAATCCACACCAAACATTTTATGGAAAGAATCGTTATCGGAACTGGGTATTGCAAATGTTGATTCTGTTATTTTAGGTCAACCTGAATTCTTTATCGCACTTAACAAGCTTGTAAAAAAATACCCGATTGACAATTGGAAAACCTATCTGAAATGGAATTTGATAAATACCTATTCAGAATTTTTAAATAATGATATTGAACAACAAAACTTTAGGTTCTATTCCACTATTCTTAATGGAGTAAATGAACAAAAACCCCGTTGGAAACGAGTGGTTGAAAACACAAACGGCTATTTGGGCGAGCTGATTGGACAGGTCTATATTGAAGAGTATTTGCCAAAAAACACAAAAGAAAAATTAATTGAGATTGGAAATAATATTCGCCAAGTATATGCTGAACGTATTAAGAAACTTGATTGGATGAGCGATTCAACCAAAAAAAGAGCTTTGAGCAAGTTAGAAAAGATGGTCATGAAAGTCGGTTATCCCGATAAATGGAAAGATATGAGTAAATTGAATATTGATCGGAGTTCTTATTGTGGAAATGTAATGCATAGCAACAATTGGTTCTACAATTATATGATTAACAAATACGAAAAACCTGTTGATCGGTTGGAGTGGGGAATGTATCCACAAACCTACAATGCTTATTATAATGCTAGCAACAACGAAATTGTTGTTCCTGCCTGCAACATTATTGTACCCGGTTTTGAGGGACGCATGCCTGATGATGCCGTTTTGTATGGTATTATTGGCGGTTCAACCTTCGGACATGAAATAATACATGGATTTGATGATCAGGGGAGCCAGTATGATGAGAATGGTAACCTGAACAACTGGTGGACTCAACAAGATCGTGAACGGTTTATTTCTAAAACAAAATTGATTGTTGATCAATATAATCATTATTCAGTACTCGATAGTATGCATCTGAATGGTGATGCAACACAGGGTGAGAATATTGCTGACCTTGCCGGTGTAATTTTAGGATACGAAGCTTTTAAAAAGACTCCACAGTATAAGGAGAATAGAATTATCAGCGGACTTACACCAGATCAACGCTTTTTCCTTTCTTATGCGTTTGCCTGGATGGTAAATATTACCAATGAATCCCTTGCCCATCAGATTATGGTTGATGTGCATTCTCCGGCAGAATTTCGTATTAATGGACCTTTAAGTAATATACCAGAGTTTTATAAAACTTTTAATGTAAAGCAAGGTGATTCTATGTATAGGCCAGATAGTTTACGGGTGGTGATTTGGTAATGACCGAATTATTATCAAACTATATCAGACAGCTTGGTTTCCAATTATTTATTTTGTATTTTTAGTTTAGTACCTAGAAACAACTAAATCAATAAAAAATGGAAACATGTAAATGCTTCTGTTCTATAATACCACCGCATATTATAGATCATCTCGAGAAAAAAGGTGATGTTAAAATTCACAAAGAAGGTATTAAGCTCGATTTAAAATTCAGGATAAAAAG
>JAHEEB010000026.1:2920-13175 GCA_024640925.1 Bacteroidota bacterium
CTGCTATTGCTGGCCAGGCTCTACGTAAAATATTTGATAGCCAGCATGGAGATGATTTGCGGATTGATCTGAAAAGACAGGAGGGTGATAATGTAGTTTCTGATCAGATTGTTAATACTGTTTATGACAATGCAGGTATAGTAAGAAATTTTTTCAAGAATAAACTGAGTTATAATTCGGTGGATAATAATGGTGCAGATCTTATTTTTAATGTCCATTATGGCAAAAATTTCTGTAATGCCTTTTGGGATGGCGACGAAATAGTAATTGGTGATGGTGATGATATTGTTTTTATCAACCTGGGCAATTCACTCGATGTCACCGCACACGAGTTAACACATGGTGTTGTTCAACATACATCCGGACTGGTTTATGTTAGTCAGGCAGGAGCGCTGAATGAACATATGGCAGATGTCTTTGGTGTTACAATTCGACAGTATGCCGAGGGACAAACCGGCAACCCTCAACAGGCAAACTGGTTGATTGGCGATACCATTATGGGGCCATCGTTGCAAGGTCAGGCAATCCGAAATATGAAGGAGCCAGGAACAGCATACGATAATCTGATAATGGGCAAAGATCCGCAACCAGCTCATATGGATAACTACTACTTTGGCACTGACGATAATTATGGTGTACACATAAACAGCGGAATACCAAACAAGGTCTTTTATCTGGTATCGGTTGAACTAAATGATACTGTAAAGGCTGCCAAACTGTGGTTTCGGACATTACAATCTCTTAGGCCAAATGCCACCTTTAAAACATTTAAACGAAAGCTGCTGTCTGCCTCCTTTCGTATGTCATTATCAGGACAACTGCCTTTTGGTATACGCCGGATTGTGAAAGATGCATTTCGAACTGTAGGATTATGAAACTAAAATTTAATTCAGAAGGCGGATTTGCCGGGCTAAAAAGGCAATTTGAAGGCGATTCGATAAATATGCCGGAGGAAATGATCGCTATAATAGATAAACTCATTTCAGATAAAAATCCGGATAAACATATAGAGTCAGATCCTAAAGCCAGGGATATTATGAAATATACATTTGAGATTGAAAATAAGGAAGATGTTTTATCCTTTCAATTCGATGATTTAAATATTCCCTCTTTTGTCCGTCCGCTCATTAATTATTTTTTTAAAAACGCTAAACCATGGTGATATTGTGCTAAATAAATGAGATAAAACGTTGTTTTACTGCAGTTTAATATTAAAGTTAAGCTTTATTCTAGAGTAATATTCTCAATAAATGATAAATCAATCCAAACGGAGTGTTGGAAATAAAAGGATGAAATCCCACGGAATAGCCATTTTTAAGATCTTTCTGGCATAAGTAGTATTTTCTTGAATAGTAATATTTTGATTTCGTCTGATGTAATCTATAAAAGCCCCAGGTTATTAATCCACCCATTAAAAGAATAATTAAAGTAACGAAGAATTTTATAATCAGTCTGATGTCTGGCAAGTATATGAAATGTGGGATACCAGCAATCAATAAAAAAATGAGTTTGATTGTTAATCCTATGTTATGGAGTTTTGCTGCTTTCTTGCTCCGGGGGATCAATATCTTTTTCATTTTAGCTTTAATGCTGCCCGATGGACCAGTGCCTTTGATATATAAAACTTTGTGGACATAAAAAATGTATGGACTGCCATCCGCTTTAAACTTAGGATTGTAATAACAATTTAAGTTTTTTATGTATTCGGCATATTTTACTTTTGCATCATTATGTGCTTTCTCTTTTGCCTTTCTAATAATCTCATCAAAATCATTTCTTGTTTTTTGTTCATTATTTATATCAGGTGATAATCTTAAGACATATTTGTCATACAACTGATTATATAAATATCTTTCGTTATCGTTGATTAGTATATGATAGGCTTCGTTAATTTCAATAAAAATATCATGGGCATTTTCATGCTTACTTACATCGGGGTGATATTCCAGAGCCAGTTCTTTGAATTTCTTTCTTATCTCATCGGTCGAAGCGTTTCTTGTAACCTCTAAGATTTTGTAATAATTCTTCATATCATATCATAAAAGCCTATCGTTAAAGGTCTTGAATTGATTTAGTATCCGGAGATTTTTTTTATACCTATTTCTCTTTATTCATGACTCTCATTTTTGTTTGTTTTGAGGGAATAGTTTTTAGTCTTATCAGTAGTTTTTACATTCAGTAATTTCTTCCTGTAATCTTTTATTAATAGATAGTTTTGCCCCTTTCAGCAAATATATTCGTGTTCCATATTCTCTTGCATCAATATTTTTGATTTCTCCAACAAGTGATACTGATTTAAACAGAGGCTTCTCTTCTTCTCTGTTTACGTCTGTGTCGGTACTTTCAGTCACTAAAATAACATTGTTTATTGTTTTATTCAACGGATACCAGTTAATATAGTCAGCGTTCATTGTATAAGCTTCAGTATATTTTTGCTTTGAATAATAGTTAATAGCTCCGGCCTGTCCATAATTATCGCACTGTATTATCGTGCTCTCTTTATCAGCAATGCTGTCAAATGCGTTATCTACAATGTTGGCTAATTCACGCCAGCCTAACATATCCGCAAAATCCTGTGGTAAAGCATGATCTTTTCCGTCTTCCCAACGGAGCAACCCATATTGCTTGAACAATTCTGATTTTTGCCTTATCTGTTGCGGTGACAACACCGGTAATACAATCTGATACATCGATAACATCACTAATATCGGACTCACTATGGCAATGGGCTTTAAATATCTCAACCAGCCATTCTGTAATAATTTTTCAAGGTAAACCGAACCAAAAGCCAGCAGGGCAGGATAGAGGCCAATGGCATAATATCCCTTAGCTTTTAAACAAAAATAGATTGTAACAGTAAAAAGAAATGACCAAAAGAAAACGACATATTTCTTAAAAGGTTTATAAGCGAAAAATGAAATGAATGCCAGGAGAATGATCAGGATAGAGCCAGTAAAAAACAAGATTTGTGATTTCAGAAAATCAAAACGATCAATATTTACTAATTGAGTTTTGACCAGAGTTTCCATATGATGAACCACTGGGAAATTGTTTCTATACTGCCAAACCAGGTTTGGGGTAATTAAAATAACCGAAACCAGTATGGAAAGGTAAAATTGTTTGTTGAGAAATATTTTTCTGTGGCTTGTTAATAGAACAGCAGGTAATAAACCGAGGATTAAAAAAGAAATATTGTATTTGTTTAAAAAGCCGATAGCAAAGGTAAGTGAAGTAAACCATATCCATTTGTTGTTTTCTGAGTTGATGTATTTGATGATTGTATAAAATAGTACTGTCCAAAGAAGAAACTCCAACGAATTAGGTTGATATAGTGTGTTTATCCGTAATAAAATAGAAAATGTAACGCAGACCGCTCCTAATATCAGGGCGAACAGCCCCCCATTCAGTTCTTCAATTATTTTCCAAACGACAAAAATAGTTAAAGCACCAAACAGGGCCGGGAAAAACTTCACCCAAAACATGGAATTGCCCAGATGAAGTATAAGGTATGATATCCATGCTGTTGCCGGAGGAACAGACATGTATCCCCAGGCCAGATGTTTTGCAAGATCGAGATGCAGGTATTCATCACGGTGGAGCTCATATTCCGGAGCAATTGCAAAATACTGAAGTATGAATTTTAATAAAATGAAAAAACAGAGTATTATGGTTTTTCTTGTCATGGTAAAAAGTATTTATTCCCAATGTTTAGTGTAATGGCTAGATACCGATTTTATTTGTCATTATTTTTTCTCGTGAAATCCAATTATCGTAAATAAAAACTCCAAAAATACTTAAAGCTAAGGCTATAAAACCAGCCAGTCCGGTTATTCCCACTGATAAATCATTTCCGCCTTTTACCAGCAACAGTGCAATACCAGCTGTTCCATTCAATGTCCCGTGCATAATGGAAGCAGCAATTACTGATTTGGATTTTATTCGTATGTAATTAAAAAGGGGCGTTAAAAGAATACACCAGATTATCATCATGATAACTCCAAATTGAGGATGCTGCGGGTAATTATGTCCAAGCAGAATAATTGGTGCGTGCCATATTCCCCAAATAAAGCCGATAAGAACGGAACCCTTAAAAAATGACATATTACGAAACTTGTGGAGTAAAAATCCCCGCCACCCCAGTTCTTCACCAAATCCGGCAATAGCATTCACTGTTATACCTGCAAATAACCCTTCAAATAATGTAATAAAAACAGGATGAATTGGCAATGTTTCCATAGAGTTTTTCATTTGCTCCATTTGTTCGGGAGTCATTGTACTTTCGAATTGTTTCATTATTCCCGACATGTCAGGGGAATAGCTTACTTCAGGAAATAGCAGGCTAATTGCAAATGTTCCGAACCCTATAACGGGTGTAATCAACCAGGCAACAATAAACCACTTGTTTATTTTGAAAGATATACCAAGTGGTTTAATTTTCTCTTTATGTATAAATTTTTCTACAATTAGAACAGAAAGGGTAGGAGTGAACATATAAGCAATGGCAATTATCAGACCTGAGGTTGTTTTTAGCTCACCACCAAGCAGGGTAAATATTCCAACCATCGAATAGCTAATGGCAAAAACCAGAATAAGAAACGAAGTGGTTTTATTTATCTTTTTCATCTTGTATTTATATTTGATATTATTTTCAACTTAAAAATATGAATGCAACCACCACAAGGTTTTGAAAACTTAAAACAATGCTCTACAATATTGTATCCTTTACGAGGATAATTTGAAAACTTCGAAGAAATGAATAATGACCTTCTAAGGAACAACCTCGCAGATAAAGCCATTGTGAGATGTGGATCAAACTTAATATTTTTATCGAACAACAATGATTATCCGATTAAAATAGAATTCTTTTCAAAAGAATCATTTGGTTTGATTCCAACGTTGCAACCATTTTTTATTCAGTTTTGGTAATTGATTGAGAAGATTATTTGAATACGTACCTGTAGGCAGTTTCTCCTAAATCAATATCCCAATACTTTTTACCCAGTACCTTTTCAATTTGGTTCCAGATTATTTCTGATGTATCTCCGGCACCTGATTCAATTTCAAGTTTTTCACCTTCGTCCGACATTATTTTTCCTTCAACCTCCATAATACT
This sequence comes from Bacteroidota bacterium, assembly GCA_024640925.1. Taxonomy (GTDB): domain Bacteria; phylum Bacteroidota; class Bacteroidia; order Bacteroidales; family UBA10428; genus UBA10428. Next base: position 8,034 of record JAHEEB010000026.1, read on the forward strand.
TCTTTTCAACTTACCACTCTCGCAATAGTTTATACAAAAGGCCATTGAAGTTTCGGATAAAGCATATGTTAAAACCTTATCATTTGGAAGGCTCCAGGGTTCGGCGCACATTTCCATTGAGATAAAGATTAATGTTCCTTTATCGGAGAAATAGATATCGCATATACCTTCCTCTTTCCAATTAGAAGAAGCTGTTTCGAAATTTATTTCTTCCTGAAACTCAAGGTTCCAGTTAAAAGCTTTTTGAAGTTCATCCAGTTTTTCTTTGTAGTTCTTGTTTATAGCCAGTCCTGAAATGTTAAATCCCATAGTCGATATATTTTATGATTCTATTCTGAATGATTTTATCTGTGTCTTTTCTTTACTTGCTCCACAACAAAGAGGATAGCCAGATCAGAAAAGATGATACATTTTAAACATAAAGAAATTAATTTATTCCGTATTAAGCAATAGAATTTTCATTTATATATTGCGCAATTTAGGTTTGCAAATACTCCTGGCTCGTCAAAAACAAAAGAGGCGCGATTTATCGCGCCTCAATAAGTTTATATCATATAAGATATGTCGCTGCTACCGGGTTTTGTTTATTGTAAAGTTTTGTGCTCCGTTGTTATCATACACTTGTATGAAGTAAATGCCAGCATCAAGATTTTGCCCTAATTCCATTTCTGCTGCTATGTCTGAGCGATCTATCGCGGTTAACTGTCTACCCAATTGGTCGAGTATTACAATACTTTTTACCAGTTCAGGATTATCAATTACCAGGTTAACTGTTTCAGTAAACGGATTCGGATAGACTTTAATTCCAGAGTTATTCTGGCTCATTTCAGAACCAGAAGCACTCTTTAGCGAAGGAGCTTCGAAATGAGACCAGTCGTAAGAACCCTTGTAATAGATATACCATGCACCATCAATAGCTGCAGGCATGGTGCTCGACCATATATTTGTATAATCGACATCGTTGATGGTTACCTTTTCGGTACACCACGAATTAACATAGGCCATAGCCTGGGTGACTTTCCAGCAATATTCACCAGCACCACTATAACTGAAAGGTACGGTCTTGCCTGTCGGACTGTCGCATATGTCGCCTGTTATTAATGTGAACGATGCTGTAACAACTTTACTGCTGTTCATTGTTAAGGTAACAGGATTTGTAGTGCCACTTAAACTACCGCCCCAACCGCTAAATGTATAGCCCGACCCGGCAGTTGCCGTTAGAGTAACTACTGTACCGGAGGGATAAGTTCCTCCCGATGGACTCGCAGAAACAGTGCCTGAACCGCTTACTGTTATGGTGAGTGTGTATGAAGTGCCAGTTTGTGTGAAGTTAGCCGTAATCGATTTATTACTGTTCATGGTTATGGTAGTAGGGTTTGTTGATCCGCTCAAATCACCACTCCAGCTGCTAAAAGTATAACCCGATCCGGCAGTTGCTGTTACAGTCACTACTGTGCCTGCGGCATAAGTACCTCCCGAAGGACTGAGGGTTACACTGCCTGTGCCGCTTGTAGCCGTTGTGAGCGTGTAATTTGTTGTTGATTGTGTAAAGTTAGCCGTAATCGATTTATTACCGTCCATGGTAATGGTTGTAGGATTGGTTGATCCGCTCAAATCACCACTCCAGCTGCTAAAAGTATAACCCGATCCGGGAGTTGCTGTTACAGTAACTACTGTGCCTGCAGCATAAGTACCTCCCGAAGGACTAAGGGTTATGGTACCCGTGCCGGTGGTAGCTGTTGTGAGTGTGTAATTAGTAGTGCTTGTTACATATGGCGACAGGAAGGCTCCATCGATAACTGCCTGTGTAATTCCTGGTCCCTGCCATGCAACAGCTACATTATCACCACCAGAGGCTTCTTTATGTAGTACTTCAATATAATATTTCTTTCCTCCGGTAAGAGTGACTGTGGCAGTCTGTGAAGTATATTTTGTCCATTCACGTGAATTGGTATATCCTTCAACATAAGCAATACGGGTGGCATTGGCAGCAGTCTCGTCTGAACTTAAGTACAGATTTGTATAATCATCGCCTGCAACCCAGAAGGTATAAGAACCAGTTGAAGGAACATGTAAATAACCCCTGATACGTGTGCCATAGTTATCGGCCCAGTTTACAGGACCTTCAAGAGAAGTAAGTTGGGTACTGCCGGTTGGAGTATTTGGATAATTTGAATTAGAAGTAAGGCTGCTAATTATTGTGCCGGAAATATTGGTCCAGTATTCACGGAGAATTGTACCAGAACCACCGGTGCCCTGTGCAACAAAGATAGCTGTGATAGATTTATTTCCACTCATTGTTATAGTGGTTGGATTAGTCGATCCACTCAGATCACCGCTCCAGCCTAAGAAACTATAGCCTGAACCTGCGGTGGCAGTCACTGTTACAGATGTTCCTCCACTGTATGTTCCACCTGAAGGGCTAAGACTAATTGTACCCGAACCGCTTACACTTGTCGAAAGAGTATAAGTAGCATTTGGATTTCCAATCCCAGCTCCTTCCATCAGTGCGTCCAGGGCATCCTGATCTACAACAGCGCCGGTGGTACGATTAAATAATGCAAATCCCATATCGCCATTATATCCATTATCCCAGTAAATTGGAATCATACCACTACGGACGGCAGCATCTGTGATGTATTCAAGATAGTATAATCTGGAAGCAATATGCTGAGTGTAATCTGTACCGGTAAGAGAAGTCCGTTTTACTACTCCATATTCGCCCAGAATCACAGGATATCCCTGATCAACAAATTTGGTTTTTACCTGGGCAAATATATCTTCAACATAACTTTCCTGTCCCCAGGAACAAACATCTCCGCTTGCATAGGGTGAGCCCCATAATATGCAGGCAGAACTATTTGTTGTATTTAAAGTAAAATCGTATGGATCGTAATAATGAGCTTCAACAAACAAATGGTCTTCTACTGCATCGGTGGGAGCGGTAAAATAATTAACACCATGCCACATGTTGGTATTGTAAAATTGTACTATCAGGTTTCTGTTTGTATTGTTGCCTCCTGTAGCGCGCACTGCATCAACGAAAGTCTGGTTGTATGACTGTTGTACGGCAATGTGTTCTGTGGTTGGTGTTCCATAATCGGCATGAACCTCGTTGGTTCCGGCGAAAAGAAGATGTTCGTCGTAACTTTTAAAATAGTTGGCAATTTGAGTCCAAAAAGCCTTTTGTTTTGCATTATTAGCGGTCTGATAATCATACGTAGGATGTTCTTCCAGCCAGCCGCCATCCCAATGGATATTAATAATTACGTACATGTCATTATTCATACAATAATCTACCACTTCTTTTATTCGAGCCAATCGCGAAGTTTGAATTACGTATGTAGTTGCATCAGCCCAATTCGACCAGGCGCACGGAATACGCACTGTATTAAAACCAGCTGCCTTTACAGCATCAATCAGGGTTTGACTTACAAGGGGGTTGCCCCATGCCGTTTCACCATCGGGAACTTCCATAGAGTTTCCAATGTTCCATCCAATGGTCATGTCACTTGCTTGTGCCGTTGCTGTCGGGAACGTTTGGGCAATGGCAGCGCCAGACAACGCCAGCAGAACTGTCAGCAAGCAAAAGAATCTCTTAATAAGAGATAATACTAAGTTTAATTTCATAATAGATGTTTTAAGTTAGGTATAAGTATTTATGTTCAATTTACTTAATCATATCAGTTTGATAGGGGTAGATAAGTAATTGATTTATGGGGTAAATGTTAACCGGTAAATTTTTTTGATGGATATGGAATAGTCGAATTTGTTAAATAGTAATTTGAACTATTGGTTTGACATGGCTATTTTTCCGATACACATGCAAACAATCTGTTGGTTCAATAAGGGATTAAGGTTGGTTATCATGGGGGTATAACCCATACTACGAAGGTTTAGGTAAGAAAAAATAAAATTCTATTTATATACCAATGGAAATTGAATACAATAATATGTTATTGATAATAGAATTTTAAGGTATTGCAAGGGCATTTTTTAATGTTGGGAAGTATTTACTTTATCAAGTATTTGTTCGTATATATAAGTACGTCTTAATTCGTATTTGTTTTCCAACTTTTTTATCTTTAATTTTTTTTCGATTGTTTTTGCAGCATAATTCATCTCATCTTTGACCAGAGCAGTGTCAATCTCATTAAGAACATATAACGTGTAATAATAAGGAAATCCAATCCATTTCCCTTTATCGTCGCGGTGTCTTTTTAAATAAGTCAGTCCGCCTTTAAGGAGTTCAATGTCATTATTTAATCCACCGGATGCCAGATTTATCCATAATGCACAAGAACATGTTTTACAACAATACGTTCCATAATGAATGCCTTGGTCGTATTTTGGATTTTTAGAACTCTCTGCTATCCGTTTATGCAACCCGGTATCGGCCTGATGAAGTGCGATACTGATTTTATCGTTTTGTAATTCCAGTTTACGCAAAATACGGCTGGCTTCTTCACCAATCATGTGACATTTTCCTGCATTTGTTTTTATTCTCTCTCCGGTGAATAAAATCAAATCGCGTGTCAGGTCCAGTTCAGTTGGGGCGAAAGTGTTGGCATATGTTCTGGGCTTTCCATGCTGATTTACTATAAACTCAGCAATTTCTTTCTTTTCGTCAGCATTCATTTCAAAGTTAAACAGAAGTGCTTCTGAAACATTGTCTACCGTATTAAAAAGGCTTTCTTTATCCAGGTAATTCATTTCTTCAGGAACTAATTATTGAAAAAATTCATTGTCAATCGAATTCTTGATTTCATCTATCAGGAAATCGTAAAAATCTTTATATCGATCCATCGTGTCATGATTATCATAAATTGAGTATGTAACTACAGGGCATTCATTTTGAATTGTTCTGCCTGTATCAAGACAATAATCATATTCGTCCATATGGCTTATTATAAATAACTTTTTCGGGAAGTCACTTACCCTATAATTATCGTTCAGCTTTTCCAGGCAATTAATCTTTGTTTGAGTTGCTAATGCTGGTATATTTACACTAAGTCCTTCAAAATAATATTCCGTTATAAACCATTTGAAAGAAGCAGGTAATGTTAATTGATATTTGTTTTCAAGTTGTAAAACCTGATCCAAAGACAGTTCATTATAAGCGTTGCGGTTATTGGTGTGATA
>JAHEEB010000389.1 GCA_024640925.1 Bacteroidota bacterium
GGGAAAATAGATTTTTCGGGATTATTTCCTGAAAATATTACGAAAGATATGGATCATGTTTTAAATGGAATAGCTTATAATGCATCGACAAAAACATTTTATGTTACAGGAAAATATTGGCCTTTAATGTATGAGGTTAAAATAAATCTCGATTAACGCAGTTTTAAACGATTGTTAATAACAACTATTTTACATATTGTCTATGTATCAATACAAACAGGCACCCTTGTTAATAAGTTGTTCATAAAGTAGCCTAAAAATGTTTACTAAAAAGACATGGTTAAAAGATTTAACTCAGGTATTAGTACTTATTTTTGGCAACGGAATATGAAAAAAGTATCTACTTTTAAATAAAAATCCTGATGATGGGAAAGATTATAGCTTTAGCAAATCAAAAAGGTGGAGTTGGGAAAACAACAACAGCCATAAACCTGGCAGCAAGTCTTGCTGTACTTGAAAAGAAAGTATTAATTATTGATGCCGATCCACAGGCCACTCTACATCTGGTGTTGGTCTTGATGCAAGGACAATAGAAAGCAGTATATATGAATGTTTAATTGATAATGTACCCTTAAAGGATGTTATCCATGAGACCGAAATCAAAGGACTGCACATTGTTCCCTCACATATTGATTTGGTTGGTGCCGAAATTGAAATGCTCAATATGGAAAACCGTGAGCATATTCTTAAGAAAGTAATTAAACCTGTAGCTGATCAGTACGATTACATTCTGATCGACTGTTCTCCTTCATTAGGACTTATTACCGTAAATGCTCTTACAGCAGCTAATTCAGTTATGATACCAGTACAGTGCGAGTACTTTGCTCTCGAAGGATTGGGGAAACTTCTTAATACCATTAAAATAATTCAGGGACGTATAAATACAGAACTTGAAATAGAGGGTTTTGTGCTAACAATGTACGATGCACGACTTAGGTTGTCAAACCAGGTTGTGGATGAAGTAAAAAAACACTTTCAGGAAATGGTGTTTGAAACCATTGTGCAACGCAGCATAAAGCTAAGTGAAGCCCCTAGCTTTGGTAAACCTTGTATTTTATATGATGCCGAATCAAAAGGTTCCATAAATTACCTGAACCTTGCAAGGGAACTTATCGCTAAAAACGAAAATGTTGAAGCTTAATAATTGAAAATATAGATGACAAAGAAGAATTCATTAGGTAGAGGTTTAGGAGCTCTGATAGAAAGTCAGGAGACTACAACACGTCCAAGTACCCCAACCATTGTTTCAAAACCCACAGCAGATGGCGTTGCTGAGATTGATGTTGAATACATTGACGCAAACCCTTATCAACCAAGAACAATATTTGACGAGGAATCATTAAATGAACTTGCTGCTTCAATCAGAGAAGTTGGGATAATACAACCAATCACTGTAAGAGAGAAAGAAAATGGCAACTATCAACTGATTTCGGGAGAAAGAAGATTACGTGCAGCTAAAATAATTGGCCTTTCAAAAATTGCAGCTTATATCCGTAAAGCCAACGATGAGGATCTCCTTGAGATGGCTCTTATTGAGAATATCCAACGAGAAGATCTCGATGCAATTGAAATTGCAATCAGCTATCAACGACTTATTGATGAATGTGATTTAACACAGGATAGTCTTAGTCAACGTGTTGGTAAGAAACGTGCAACCGTAGCAAATTACCTGCGTTTACTCAAGCTCCCGGCTGATATTCAGTTAGGCATCAAAGAAAAGAAACTTTCTATGGGCCATGCCAGAGCATTAGTTAATGTTGAAAAGACGATAGACCAGATAAAACTTTTCAACAAAATTATGGAACATGATTTGTCTGTCAGAAAGGTTGAAGAACTGGTTAGAAATCTTGGGGTAGAAAAGGAAACTAAGCCTGTTGAACCCGAGGCTATACCTAAAGAATACGAGGATCTAAAAAGAGAGCTTACATCTTTTTTTAGTTCGAATATAGAGTTCAAAAGAAGCTCAAAAGGTGATGGCAGAATTATAATTCCTTTTAAATCTGATGAGGATCTTGAAAGAATCGTTGCTATATTTGACAAATTAAATATTAAACAGATACAATAGATGCCCACTTGGGAAAGAAATAAAAACAAAAACTTTATCATAAGCATCCTTACGGGTGCTTTCTTTGTTTTTACCGTACAAGCTAACTGTCAGTCTGACAGCCTAAAGCTTGTCTCACCTGGTTCATCTGATTCCTCTTCTCTGCCAACCATAACAGATGATTCCACATCAGCCAGCGAACAAGCTAAACCCCTTCATAAAAAATCACCCCGTGTTGCGTGGATTTCTTCTGCTATTCTTCCTGGCCTCGGGCAAGCTTATAATGGAAAATACTGGAAGATACCTATTATTTATGGTGGTGCAGCAGGTATATATTATGCTTATGACTGGAATAATAGCAGGTACCTGCGATGCAAAACTGCACTAAAACAGTTGGATCAAGGTGATATTGTTACTGATCCAGATCTGATGAATTTTGATAAAACCAGTATCGAAAACTATCGTGATAGCTACAGAAGATCTCGCGGTTATACTGTTATTTTTATGGGACTTTTGTACGCAGCAAACATGGTTGATGCTATGGTAGATGCCTATATGTTTGATTATGACATAAGTAGAGATCTTACATTACATGTTGATCCAACTCTAATACCCTCTGATCCGTATAGCTATACGCCAACTTGTGGTTTAAAATTAAGTTTAAGATTTTAAAAAATGATTGTAAATTTTACTGCTGCTTTAGTAATTGCGACAAGTCTTAACCAATATGCGTTAACAGACTTTGATACATTAACCAGTCCCGAGGATTCTCTGTCAATTGTATATGATTTACCTGATACGGCAGAAATAGAAGAAGCCTTTGATGCCAACGTGGATAGTATGTTAAATTTATACTATGTTAAAGAGGGATTAACTAATAATCCCGGAACGTCTGACATTGTTGTTATTCCTTCTTTTCCTGATTCTGTATACAGGGAACGCCTTGAAAAACTTCCTACTGTTGCTGAAATGACTTATAATAATATTGTAAAAAGATACATAGAAGTCTACACGGTAAGAAACCGAAAATCGGTTGAGGTAATGCTTGGCCTTTCTGAACATTATTTTCCAATTTTCGATGAGATTTTCGATTATTATGGTGTGCCCAACGAAATGAAATATATGTCGATTATCGAATCAGCATTAAATCCAAGGGCATCTTCGAGAGCCAGAGCTGTAGGTTTATGGCAGTTTATGTATGGAACCGGAAGAATTTACGGACTGGAAATAAATTCTCTTGTTGACGAACGTCGGGATCCGATAAAATCGACTTATGCAGCAGCCAAATATATTAGAGACCTTAATGATAGATATGACGATTGGTTACTTGCCCTTGCTGCATACAACTGCGGCCCTGGCAATGTTAATAAAGCCATCCGTCGTTCTGGCGGCAAAAGAGACTTCTGGGAAATCTACTATTATCTGCCAAAAGAAACCAGAGGGCATGTTCCCGCTTTCATTGCTGCAACATATACAATGAATTATTACAAAGAACATAATCTTACCCCAGCCAAAATTGATTTGCCAATTTTGGCTGATACTGTTATGATTAATCAGAAGCTTCACCTTAAACAAGTATCTGAAGTTTTGAATATTCCACTAAAACAATTAGAAGATCTTAATCCCCAATATCAGTATGATATTATTCCTGGAAATATTAAACCTTATTCATTAAGGTTACCAATGGATCAGGCTATTGCCTTCATTGATGCACAAGATTCAATTTATTCTTTCAAAGATTCTGTTTTCTTTAACTCACCAGTAGCTAAGGCATCTACCCCTGCTTATAGTTATGATATACCAGAAGCTCCAGGTGCTGATTTTACAAAGCTTACCTATACCGTTAAATCTGGCGATGCCATTGGTTTAATCGCCGATTGGTATGATGTTCGTATAACCGATTTAAAATATTGGAACAACATCCATAAAAATATGATCAGAGCCGGACAAAAGCTTACCATATACAAAAGCAAGAGTGTTGCCAGCAAGTACAAAGAAATTGAAACATTATCGTTTGCCCAAAAACAGTCTAAAAACGGAAACGTTCTTACAACACCTGCTACTACTGCAAATATTACTCCAACTTCAACGTTTCAACCAAATAATAGTAAATCCGAAGGATTTATTATATATACCGTTCGCTCTGGCGATACTATTTGGGACATCGCCCAGCAATTTCCAGGAGTAACCGACACGGAAATCATGCGTTGGAATAATATAACCAGTGCAAGTAAAATTCAGCCAGGCCAAAAACTGAAAATCAAACCTAAAAGTTAATGATTTAAATTATTGTCGTTTTCATATTTGAGTAGGATGCAAGTTCGCCCACATATTACTTTATTGTTCATACTTTCTGTATTTACTGTTTTGCTTGTCTCTTCAATATACACCCAATTTGACACAGATGCAGAACTTAAAATATCTGAGAATTTCAGTGTAAAATTTTTTTCTTTAGCAGATATATTTTGCAAAGAAAAAGAATATGCTGATATTTCCAATATCATTGCACAGAATGAAATCGCAATTGATACTGCAATTATAAATAATGCCACTCCTGAAATTTTAGCTAACGATACATTAAGGGCAAATGCCGATAGTTTAAAACAATTTATACAGAAAATTGAGTTTCCTAATGGAGATAATACTATTCTGTATTCTGTTTTCAGGGCTATGGACTCCGCCTCTGCCTCGGGCAAGGTTATCCGTATTTTGCATTATGGAGATTCCCAAATAGAAGGTGATCGAATTACATCGTTTCTAAGAAACAGGCTTCAGAAGAAGTTTGGAGGTTGTGGGGTTGGACTTATTCCTGCCCGGCAATTATACGATTTTAAATTTTCCGTTTTGCAGAATTCTTCGGAAAACTGGCAGCGTTATACTGTTTATGGCCCAAAGGATACAACAGTAAAACATAACAGGTTTGGAATACTTGCCGGATACAGTTCTTTTTCACCGGCTTCTCAATTTACATCGAATACCGACAAAACCATTAAAAAAGCATGGATTTCCTTTGAACAGTCTCCTTTTGCTTATAGTAATACCAAAAGATTTGAGCAATGCAGACTATTTTATGGACATAATCCCGATAGTTTTACAACTCGCCTGATGGTTGACGATAAAATGGCAGATGAAGGCTTCTATCCTCCAGTAGA
>JAHEEB010000390.1 GCA_024640925.1 Bacteroidota bacterium
TGTATTTGAAGGTAAGAATAAACCCGTTTGTTTCCTTTCCTACCTTCAAGTGGTTAGATTCATCGTTTATCCACTGATAATACTTATCTTCGTTATGAATAGTACGTCCACATCCGGAGAGAATGAGGATTAGGGCGATTGATATAAAGTTGAGAGTAAGATGCATTTATCTATTTGCCAGAATTCAATATCTCAATTAGCTCATCTGTTATATCTATGGTTGGGTTTCCACATAATACATTTCCTGTAAGGTTTACACCAACAACTAAATCAATTCTGTTTTTCTCTGCATAGATCTTTACAGCATCATTAATCTGATTCAATGCACCCTGAGTTATTTTTTGGCTTATCTCTTCCATCTTCTTTTGGGCAGCTTCCTGATAAGCATTATAATCCTGTTCCCTTTTGCTGATAAGATCTTCAGCCATCTTTTTGTCCGATTGCGATACACGGGAATCCGCATTATAATTATTGAGTGCCTGATTGTAGAGCACTCGTAATGTATCTAACCTATCGGTGTATTTCGATTCTTCCCTTGAAATTAGCTTTTGGGCTTCTTTCATTCCTGAATATTTTTCAAGAACAACCCCGGTACGAACCACAGCAATACGTTGCGTTTTGTTTGAAAATATAAAAATAATTACAGCTACTACCAAAACAGTATTAACTAAAACTAAAATCCTGAATAAATTCTGAAATCGGTTCATGGTAAAAATGATTTTCAAAAAAACTCGTTTTAACTTTCTAAATTAAAACTTCTACTTCACTACCTGGATTCTGTGGTTAAGACAAAAACTTCAAGAGAAAATGAAATAAAAATTTTGGATACAATTATACTATTTTTATTTTATCTGATAACAATGTGTTTTTGCTTTAAAAACCAAATAATTGATAAATGATGATTATATCACTTGAAATTGAGGCCATTATATTTAGATAAATAATTAAAAATAAATAAATAATCCTTCCTTTCCCTGTATATAAAAATTATGTTTTATAACTATTAATATAGATAATTTTGAATTTCAAATATTGACTGGATGTGCTGCTCTAGTTATGAAGGTTGATAAAAAACCAATTATAATCAAAGGTTGTATTTTTTTTAATTTTTTTCTTTTCTAATTCCAAAATTGTATATTTGTCCCCTCGGAAAAGTGAAATAAATAGCTGTCTTGCCAGTCAGATAATAATTAGATGACGGGTAAGTTAAAACGAATAGATTTTAATAATTTTTGTTATGTCACCCAACAATCTCACAATCAGAAAAATACCTGCATTCAGCCTTACAGAATTGCTTATTGTACTTGTAATAATAGGTATTTTAGTACTACTTGCCTTACCTAACCTTATGCCGCTTATTTCTAAAGCCAGAAGTACTGAAGCAAAGGTTCAGCTGGGTCATATTTACACCTTAGAACGCAGCTACTTTTTTGAATATTCGAATTATTCTGCCGATTTGGGCGCAATAGGGTTTGAACAGGAAAAACTCAGCGATGCCGGAGGTCAGGCAAATTACGTAATTGAAATTACTGAAACTTCTGCAACAGGCTTCAAAGCTACTGCTACAGCTATTAAAGACTTCGATAGTGATGGAATTTTCAATATTTGGGAAATTGACCAGGATAAAAACTTAGTAGAAACCGTTAAAGACTAATCACATTGCATTTATTTCCCACCATATTTTTAACCCTGCTCCTGCTTCTTGTCATTTATCAGGATTTCAGATACCGCGGAGTAAGCTGGTTTCTTTTCCCGGTTATCGCTATTATCAGCATTATTGTTTCTCTCCAGAATAATCTCCCATTAATACTTGTAAAATATTCTTTGATAAATTCAGGAATTATTCTGTTTCAGATTGCTGGTCTGACCTTGTATTTTAGTCTTCGCTTAAAAAAATGGACAAACATTACCAAAACATACCTGGGATGGGGCGATATTCTATTTTTTTTCTGCATTACGCCCCTTTTCTCACCAGTAAACTTCATTGCATTTATGGTAATAGCCACCATTCTTACACTTTTGATATCTCTTAGTTTACAGGTATTATCAAAAAACCGTTCACTCACTATTCCTCTTGCTGGTGCTTTGTCGATAGTTTTAGTTCCTTTTCTTTTGCAATTGTTATGGAAAAGCCATTTCAATTTACATAATGATTTGCTGTTAATCCAAATTCTGAATCTGAATGTTTGAAAATGGTTTCATAGTGCTTACAACAGAGCTTCGCCAACTCATTTCCACAGAACAGGCCTGGTATTATACCATTATCCCAAAACAGGTTAATGAAAGTTATATTGAGTTTTATTCAACTTCCTCAAATAATATCCATGCCGATGAGCTTGAGATGTTGTTGGGAAAAAGAATCGTTTTCGAATCCATAGATGAAGAGATTATTCGTTCAACTTTAAATCGGTTTTACCAGCGTACCACAAAAGATGCATTAAAAACTTACCAGCACAAATCGGAGGATTTTTTAAACGATATTGTTAATGAGGCCCGGGAACTGGGATGTAGCGATATACACCTCGAAGCCTTTGAAAACAAATGCCGTGTCCGTATGCGCCTCGATGGAAAGCTTGTAGAGCGTTATATTATTGATAAATTTGAATACCCTGCACTCGTTAATAAAATAAAAATTAGGGCAAACCTTGATATAGCAGAAAAACGATTGCCTCAAGACGGAAGAATTTATTTTCAGCGGGGAGATGAAAAAATAGACTTACGTATTTCAATAATGCCTGCCTTGTTCGGAGAAAAAGTAGTACTTCGTCTTTTAAACAAAGATGCTACCCACATTGAACTGAACAATCTGGGCTTTGATAAGGATCAACTTGAGCATTATTACGAAGCCATCAAACAACCGCATGGAATAATTTTAATCAGTGGCCCTACAGGTTCGGGAAAAACGACAACACTTTATGCTACACTGAAAGAACTGAATCAAAATACTTCCAACATCCTTACCATCGAAGATCCCATTGAGTATACGCTTGAAGGAATAAATCAGGTACAACTGAATGAAGGTATAGGACTAACCTTTGCAAAAGCGTTGCGTACCTTCCTGAGACAGGATCCGGATATAATTATGTTAGGTGAAATACGCGATAGTGAAACAGCTCAAATGGCAATAAGAGCTGCTCTTACAGGACACCTGGTTCTTTCAACCATTCACACAAATTCGGCCTGGGGAATTATATCACGTCTCATTGATATGGGTATTCCAAGGTTTCTATTATCTGGAACATTGAATCTGGCTGTTTCTCAACGGTTAGTACGATTACTTTGTATTGATTGTAAGGAGAAAGTTCCCTTTAACAGAAGAGAATTCCCTGGAATTGATGATTATGCAAAAAACATGGAATATCATTTTAAAGCATGTGGCTGCGAAAAATGCTTCTATACCGGATATAAGGGTAGAAGGGCACTTTATGAGGTAATTCCAATCGATTACCAGATAGCTCAGGAAATTAAAGATCCTGTAAACGATTTTCAGAAAATTTCAGAGGATAAAAAAATAAAACGACTTGTTGACGCAGCTGCAGAATTATTAAAAGATGGGTTAACGTCACTTGAAGAAGTTTATCCGGTATTAATTAGTAAGCAAAGCGAATAGATATGTCATTAAACCTGAAACAAACAATTTGTTTTGTAGCTTTAGTTGTACTCGCAATATCAATTAAGGCACAAGACAGGTTATCGCAGTTGGAAAAAAACCTGAATGAATGGTCGCAGCAAATAAATGCATTGAACGAAACTGTGGATATCTCGGTAAGTAATGTGTCCATTCAGGATTTCCTTCAGGGTATAGCAGAAAATGTTAACCTTAACCTATCGGTAGATCCTTCCCTCAATTTCGATGTAATAAATAATTTTAACGGAGTTAAAGTAGTTGATGTGCTGATTTTCCTTTCAAGAGAACATAATCTCGAAATTACCAGAACAGGGAATATTCTGCGTGTTACAAAATATATTGCTCCAGCTGAAAAACCCATTCCTCCAAGAAAGACTTATAACATTAGCTATAATAGCGAACGTGACCTGTTATCTGTTGATGTTAAAAACGATACCTTATCGGCGGTTGCTCGCGAAATAACAAATAAATCGGGTAAGAATGTAATAATTATGCCTGGCTTTTCAGATGTTATTGTAAAGGGATATATCAGTGAGATGCCTTTTGATGGGGCACTGGAAAAGTTCGCTTTTGCCAATGATTTTGTTATAAAAAAAACGAATGATAATTACTATATTTTTGAGAAAATAACCGAAAAGTCACAAAATACAAGCAAATCCGGAAAAGTTAAACAGGGTATATCTTCCGAAGAATCTGCTGAAACCGAAGGACTGGATTTCGAAATTAATAACCTTTCCAGCATTTCAGTTAGGGCAAATAATTTTCCTGTTGATAAACTTATTAAAACTATTTCCGACTCGCTAAAAATTAATTATGCTATTCTTTCTGAAATAAAGGATCTGACAAGTCTCAACTTATTTAATGTAAGTTATGAAAATCTGCTTTCAAACCTTCTTGAAGGTACCAAACATAGATATATACAAAAAGATAACATATTCATAATTGATGACAAAGGCGCTTTGTCGGTGCATCAAACAGATATCATTTATCTTAAGCATAGAACTGTTGAGAAGATCACAGCAATTCTACCCGCTGATATTAAGGCAGATATAGAAGTAATAGAATTTCATGAACTCAACTGCCTCTTTGTTTCAGGCTATCCGGCACAGGTACAACACATTAAAGAGTTTATTCAAAATATCGATAAACCAGTTCCGGTAATACTTATCGAAGTGTTGATTGTCGATGTATTAAAAACACATAGTATAGCAACAGGCATTTCTGCTGGCTTCGGCGAAAATCCAAATGAATCGAACAATACTATTTTTCCAGGGATCGATTATACTTTCAGTACAAGTGAACTAAATGATATTTTTCAAAAAATTGATGGGTTAGGTGTAATAAACCTTGGAAATGTGTCTCCGGATTTTTATTTAACTATTAAGGCCATGGAAGACAACAACTATCTGAAGATCCGATCTACTCCAAAACTTTCAACCCTGAATGGTCATGAAGCTACACTTACCAGCGGAGAAGTCAGATATTACAAAGAAGAAAAAAGCAGTTATTATGGTTCACTCACTACAGCATTGAGCAATTCGTATGAATGGAAGCCACTGAATGC
>JAHEEB010000391.1 GCA_024640925.1 Bacteroidota bacterium
GATAGCCTCGGTTACGGGATGCGTATTGAAACAAAGGTGCATTATGGTTTCATTTATCCACACCACAGCGCCATTGAATATATGCTTGCCGGAAATATTAGCGGAGCTGAAATTTCGCTTTCGCATCAAACAGAGGGAAAACAGCCATGGGAAGCGCTTTTCCGTTATCCTAGATATGGCATTGGTTATAATTTTACCAATTTTGCCAATCCTGAGATTCTTGGTTACAGTCATGCACTTTTCGGCTTTTTCGATGCACCTTTTCACAGACCAAAGAACAATTTTTCGATGAATTATCAATTCGATTTTGGAATTGGTTATATTACTAAAACTTATGAGCCATATTCCAATCCGATGAACCTGGCAATAAGTGCTCATGCCAATGTATACATCGGTATAGATTTTGATGCGCGATGGAAAATTGGAAAAAAAAACGAACTGAAAACTGCTCTTGAACTTACACATTTTTCCAATGGAAAAACAAAAAGCCCAAACCTTGGCTTAAACTCAATAACCCTTTCAGCTGCCTGGTTATATAGTTTAACTCCGGATAAACAAAAAATTATAAACTCCCCGCAACTCGATTACAAACGACATTTTATTGAAATAATTTGGAGTGGAGGAGCTAAACGCGATGATATGCTGAATGAGAAAATATACAAGATATCTTCAATTGTTGCCGATTACAATTATGCTTCAGGCCCAAAATATGCATTTGGTGGCGGACTGGATTTCTTCTTCGACGAATCGTTGAGGGCAACCATGGAAGCAGAAGAAGGAATATCTTCGGAAAACGGAGACAATTTGCAACTTGGAGCACATTTAGGCGCCCGAACGAGATATGGCAGGATGAATGTAATTCTGAATGTGGGTCATTATATTCATGCTGATTATTACAAATATACCGGAACATACAGCCGTATTGGCATGCACTACATGATTAATGAATCGCTGATGGTTACTTTTACTATAAAAGCCCATTATGCCATTGCTGATTACCTTGAATGGGGAATCGGGTACAGATTTAAAACCGGGGGAATATGAAAAACAGAAAACAATATATACCTGTTATTGCAATAATGCTGGTTTTATTAATATCCTGTGAATCGGATAAGTGCTTTTATGGCTCCGGTAAAGAGATAACCACTGTATTAAACTCTGATTCTTTTGATGTTATTAGTGTTCATGGAATATTCGATGTAGAGCTGGTACAAGATACATGTTATTATGTTGAAGGAATTGGAGGTGAAAATATTATTGAAAATATAGAAGCTTCTGTCGAAAAAGACAGCCTGTTATTGTATAATCACAATAGCTGTTTTTGGCTACACGGCTATAAAAGACCACTGGTAAGAGTTCACTGCCACAATCTCACAAGGGTAGATGTATTTCAAGCTTCGTATATCTTTTCCACTGATTCCATAACCGATAATCTGTACATTACTTTCCAGACTATGATGGCTGAGGCAGATATTTTAGTTAACAACAACCAGGTTTTTTCCTATGTACACCACACAACAAGTGGTAGATATAAATTCAGGGGAAAAACAAAAGAATTGATATTTACAGGTTTCTATACTTCAGTTTTTGATGCATCGGAGCTTGAAGCAAAGAAAGCAGTTATTCAAAATTATTCTACCGTTGATTATAAAATTTGGGCTACCGAAAAGTTAAATGTTGGAATATTTAACCGGGGAAATATTTATTACAAAGGCACCCCGGAAATTATTATTGATACTTTAACTTCTACAGGTAATGTTTTTAAATCGGAATAATTATTTCAAAACAACAAATTAGAGTTAAATAATTATAAAAATAGTTGTATTACTACATTAATAGTTATATATTCGCTGTTGAAATTAAAAAACTAATAATATTTCAAGCTTTTACTCTAATCTATTGACAATGAAAAAAACTTTTATTCTTATTTTCATTATCGTTTCGGGAATTTGTTTTGCCCAGCCTGAAACGGACACACTGGTATTCTCCATTGACCCTATAAGTATTGAAGACAGTCTTCCGAGACAAAATGATGCTAATTGTATCAGTCTAATCATGCCAATTACCGATTCCGTTTACATGCAACGACTATCAGCATTGCCATTCGAATTTGAGATGACGTATAATCCAATAGTTAAAAGGTATATCGAATTATTTACAGTAAAAATTAAAAGCAGATTCGAGGTTACTCTAGGATTAAGTGAATTTTATTTCCCTATTTTCGATGAAGTACTTGATTCATTTCAAATCCCTAACGAGCTTAAGTATATTCCGATAATAGAATCTGCGTTAAACCCACGTGCTGTCTCTCACGCTAATGCAGTTGGTTTATGGCAATTTATGCGAGGCACAGGAAAAGAAAATGGACTCCTAATAAATAATTCCGTAGACGAGAGACAGGGAATAACCGAATCGACCATTGCTGCTGCTAAATATTTGAAGAAGCTTTACACTATCTATAACGATTGGCAACTGGCACTTGCAGCATATAATTGTGGCCCGGGAAATGTAAATAAAGCAATTTACAGATCCGGTGGAAAACGCGATTTTTGGGAAATTTACCAATTCTTACCACGCGAAACAAGGGGATATGTCCCTGAATTTATTGGAGTGGCTTATGCTGCTAATTATCAAAAAGAACACAACATTACTCCGATTCCTTCATCTCTCCCCTTGCAGATTGATACAGTTACCATTCACAAAAACCTTCATCTTCAGCAAGTATCAGAAGTTTTAAATGTTGACATAAACACATTAAGAAGGATTAATCCACAATATATCAGGGATTTTGTTCCTGCAAACGGAACCAGGACTTTTGCTTTAAACATCCCTTCTGAAACGAAGTCCGATTTTTGTGTGCTTAAAGATTCTATTTATGCTCATAAAAGTTTGTACTATGCAAATGAATTTCAAAAGTTAAACAGTTATCCTTATTATCAGGCAGGAAATAAAGTCACACATAAAGTGAAATCGGGTGAGTGTTTGTCGATCATTGCAGAACAATATAATGTAAGTGTTAAAAGTATTAAGAACTGGAATCATATTTCTGGTACTTTCATCAGACAAGGACAGAAGCTCGTTATTTATCTGCCGGAAAAAGGTTAAATACTAAAAGAAAAAAGTTTTAATTCAAAATTTGTCATTATGAAAAAGCTATGCATTTTTATCTTGATTTTTCTATCGTTTAATTCATTTGGACAGCAAATAGATACAATTGATCTCAAAAAATACTTTGGCGATTTTGTTGGTGGATTCTGTATTTATGACTTAAAGACAAATAAAACAACACAATACAACCCAGAGCATTGTAACAAAAGATTTTCACCCTGTTCAACTTTTAAAATTCCAAATTCATTGATAGGATTGGAAACAGGTGTGATTTCTGATACTGGTTTTATCATCAAATACGACAGCATTTTGCATCCGAGAAATTTAGAATTGTTAGGTTTATACCCTTTTAAATATTGGTTCAATGATTTATCGTTAAATAGGGCATTCAAGTATTCTTGTGTATGGTATTACCAGGAATTAGCAAGAAGGGTTGGACAAAACCAGATGGAAAAACTGGTTCATAATTTGAATTATGGTAACGGTGATATATCGAGCGGATTAGACAAATACTGGCTTTGTGGTTCTATTCAAATTTCGATAAACGAACAGATTGATTTCTTAAAAAGACTGTACTTACACAATCTTAATGGCTTTTCAGACAAAACCATAGAGGCAGTAAAGGGAATTATGCACTATGAAGCAACTCCTGATTATAAATTATATGGAAAAACCGGTGGTGGCGATTGCTGGGACAATAAAGTAATAGGGTGGTATGTTGGGTTCGTGGAAACAGAATCAGGTCCAAAAATGTTTGCCATGAATATACTTGTAAATAATTTCAACGACTTGGGAAACAATTTTCGCATTGAGTTGACTAAGAAAATTTTAAAAGAATTAAAAATAATAAACCTGCAGGCTGAAAACAATTGAATATTTCTATTGCATAATCAGGGATTAAATAAAAAAATTATTCATTGTGAAAAAAAGGATTAATTATATAAATAGTTGTATTACTATATATATAGTTGTATATTTGATTTATGGAAAATAAAGAACTTACAAAAGCTGAAGAACAAGTAATGCAATACTTATGGAAAGTGCAAAAAGGATTCTTAAAAGATATTGTTGATCAATTCCCCAAACCAAAACCTGCATACACAACCGTATCGACTGTTATAAGGGTTCTGGTTAAAAAAGGATTTATCGGATACAATACCTATGGGAAAATTCACGAGTACTATCCTTTGATTGCAAAAGCTGACTATTTTCAGAATCATGTGAAGTTAATAATTAATAATTTCTTTGATGGTTCTGCCCCTAAGTTTGCTTCATTCTTTGCAAACGAACAATTGAACCTTTCGGAACTGGAAGAAATTAAAAAAATGATTGAAGAAAATATTAAGAAATTGAAATTGAAAAAATAGTTTTTATGATTGCTTTTTTAATGTATCTGCTTAAGGTAAGTATCTGTCTGATTCTATTTTATACCTTTTTCATTTTGGGATTACGAAAAAGCACTTTTTTAGGTCTCAACAGGTTTTATCTTCTGGCATGTCTTCTTCTTTCATTCATTATTCCGGTTCTGCAATTTTCATTTTTCGAAGGTCAGTCCGGTTATACAATTCCTGCTGTGTTAGACAGTGAATGGATTGAACCTGAATTCGTTTTTCTTCAAACTCAAAATATAACAAATGATGTAACTTCAATAAAAATTCCATTGATATTGTCGGCGATTTATTTTTCCGGCATATCCATATTGTTCTTTAAGCTTTTATTTTCCATAATCAGGGTTATTCAAATAAAGAATAACTCCAGAATTTTCAAATCGGGTAAAATTAAAATCATAAAAACAGAATCGACAACGCCATTTTCGTTTTTCAATATGATTTTTCTTCCAAAAAAAACATGTAACCCATTGATAATTGAACACGAAACAGTGCATATAAAACAACATCACTGGTTCGATTTGGTTATCATTGAGATAGCTTCTATTGTGCTTTGGTTTAACCCGTTTGTATTTCTTTATAAAAGTTCGCTAAAACTTGTACATGAATACCTGGCCGATTACAAAGTGATAAAGAGTAGCAGCCAGATTGAAAATTACCTGAATTGTATGTTACAGCAAGTAAATGTTGTAAGTT
>JAHEEB010000027.1 GCA_024640925.1 Bacteroidota bacterium
GTTGATTATGCTCATAATTCTGGTGAAAAAGCTAAATCTGAAGAAGCCGAGAAATTCAATGCGGGCGAATTTATGTTCGACCATATTCGTGATTCGTATTCGTGGCATATAATTACTTTTGGTCATAAAGATATTAGTATTCCATTGCCCGTTATTCTTTATAGTAAAGAGAAAGGGTTAAATATTTTTATGTCTAACAAGTTCCATCATGGAGAAATGGAATATAAAGGCTTTAAATTAAATTTAGAAGGAAAAAATAAAAGCAGAGTTACTGAGAGACTTGCTGATGGCACTGAAATTCTTCCTTTTGATCTTTCAATAACAAAAAATATAGCTTCGTTATTTATCAGTATTATTATTATCCTATCGCTTTTCCTGTCTATTGCCAGGTCTTACAAGAAAAACCCCTTTAGTGCTCCTAAAGGGTTGCAGTCATGGCTCGAACCAATTATTTTATTTGTTCGTGATGATATAGTCCGTCCGGCCATTGGGGATAAAAACTATGAGAAATTTATGCCTTATCTGCTTACCGTTTTCTTCTTTGTATGGATTAATAATATGTTGGGCTTAGTGCCTATTTTTCCTGGAGGGGCCAATTTAACCGGAAATATTGCAGTTACAATGATCTTAGCAATATTCACTTTTGTTATAACAAACATAAATGGGAAAAAAACATACTGGACACACATGGTAAATATGCCGGGAGTACCTCTTTGGCTTAAGCTTCCTCCTCTGCCCATTATGCCTTTTGTAGAAATCATTGGAGTATTTATGAAGCCCTTTGTGTTGATGATTCGACTTTTTGCCAATATAACAGCTGGTCATATTATTGCCTTAGGATTTGTTTCTCTGATATTCCTTTTTGGTGAAATGAATCATTATCTTGGATATGGAGTTTCGATATTCTCTCTGCTCTTCATGATTTTTATGACATTTCTCGAATTGCTGGTGGCATTTTTACAAGCTTATGTATTTACTTTTCTGTCGGCTCTTTATTTTGGTTTGTCAACAGAAGAACATCATTAATATTATTATTACTATTTAAACTAAAATACTATGTTATTAAGTCTTATTCAACAAGCAGCTGAATCTGTCGAAATCGCAGCTGCATCTGCAGCTGGCATTGCTAAACTAGGTGGTGCTATTGGAGCTGGCTTAGCCGCTATTGGTGCTGGTATCGGAATTGGTCTAATCGGTGGACATGCAATGGAAGGTATTGCCAGACAGCCCGAAGCTTCTGGCGATATTCGTACAAATATGATTATTGCAGCAGCCCTCGTAGAAGGGGTAGCCCTTTTTGGAGTTATCCTCTGTCTGTTAGCAATAGTAATGTAATACCATTATTAATGAAGATAGTATGATTTGGAATCATACTATCTTTTTAACTTAAATTATTAGTTATGGAATTATTAATTCCCCATACCGGTACGTTAATCTGGATGCTAATTTCCTTTAGTATTGTTTTATATATACTTAAGAAATTCGCCTGGAAACCAATAACCAGTGCCCTTAAGGCCCGAGAGAACTCCATAGATGAAGCTTTACGTTCAGCTGAAATGGCTCGAGAAGAGATGCAAAAACTTCAGGCCAATAATGAACTTATTCTTGCCGAAGCCAGATCTGCTCGTGATAAAATACTTAAGGAAGCCCGTGATTTAAAGGACGATATTATTAATGAAGCAAAACAAAAAGCTGTTGGGGAAGCTGAAAAAATGATTAATAGTGCACGTGAAGCAATAAAAAATGAAAAATCGGCTGCTATTAAAGAAATTAAGGAACAAGTTGCCATTCTTTCCATAACTATTGCCGAGAAAATTTTGCAGGAGAAACTTGAAGAAGATGACAAGCAGCGCGAAATAATCGACAGATTTTTACGAGATATCAAAATGAATTAATATTCTTTGTCGATGAACGAGGGGTTAATAACAGCAAGATATGCCAAAGCACTTTACCAGCTTGGCGAGGAAGAAGGAAAGATTGAAGAACTGCGATCAGACATCCTGATTATTGAGGAAACCATAAAAGAATTACCTGAATTTCTGAGTTTTCTACAGAGTCCGATTGTTAAAGTATCTGCTAAATTTTCAATATATAATGAAATATTCACAGGTAAAGTAGATGGATATACTGTAAGTTTTTTAAAGCTGCTTACCCAAAACAAGCGTGAATCGTATCTTCCATCGATATGCCGATTTTTTCTTCAAATTTATAAAGAACATAAGGGTATAAAAGATGGGGTTATAACTACTGCCACTCCCCTTGACAAAAAACAACTTCAGGATATTCATTCCCTTATTAAAAGGCTTTTTAAAATTGATGTTGACTTAACTGAAAAAGTTGATAAATCAATTATTGGCGGTTTCAAACTCCGTATAGAAGATCAGCAGATAGATGCAACCATTGCCTCTAAAATAAAAAGAATAAAAACAGAGCTTATAAATTCGTAATTAACTTATTACTATATGTCAACTATAAAACCTTCGGAAGTAGCCAAGATACTTAAACAACAACTTAAGGGCATCACCACCGAAGTTGAACTGGAAGAAGTAGGTGTTGTGCTTGAAGTAGGCGACGGCATTGCCCGTATTCATGGACTTAATAATGTTCGTGCCAACGAGATGATAGAATTTGATTCTGGTGTTAAGGGAATTGTTCTTAATCTCGAAGAAGACAATGTAGGTGCTGTATTGCTTGGTTCTACCGAAAAAGTTAGAGAAGGCGACCAGGTTAAGAGGACAAACCGTATTGCTTCTATCAATGTGGGCGATGGTTTACTGGGACGTATTATTAATACAATTGGCGAACCCCTCGATGGAAAAGGCCCAATTGTTGGCAAAACTTTTGAACTACCTTTTGAACGTAAAGCTCCAGGGGTAATTTTCAGACAACCAGTAAGTGAACCTCTTCAAACCGGTATTAAAGCAATTGATGCCATGATACCAATCGGCCGCGGACAACGTGAGTTAATTATCGGCGACCGTCAAACGGGTAAAACTGCTATTGCTGTTGATACCATTATTAACCAAAAAGAATTTTACGAAAGAGGCGAACCGGTTTATTGTATTTATGTAGCCATTGGACAAAAAGGTTCGACTGTTGCAAATATTGCCAAAACATTGGAAGCAAGTGGTGCTATGGCCTATACGGTTATAGTTGCTGCCACTGCTGCTGATCCTGCCGCTCTTCAATTCTATGCTCCTTTTGCAGGTACTTGTATTGGTGAATATTATCGTGATACGGGTCGTTCTGCACTTATTATATTCGACGATCTTTCAAAACAGGCAGTGTCGTATCGTGAAGTTTCATTGTTGCTCCGTCGTCCTCCAGGACGTGAAGCTTACCCTGGTGATGTTTTCTATCTTCACTCAAGGTTATTGGAAAGAGCAGCAAAAATTATTAAAAACGACGAAATTGCTGCCAATATGAATGATTTACCAGACATATTAAGGCCGATGGTAAAAGGTGGTGGTTCGTTAACTGCCCTGCCAATTATCGAAACCCAGGCTGGTGACGTATCAGCTTACATACCAACAAATGTTATTTCTATTACTGATGGCCAGATTTTTCTTGAATCGAACCTGTTTAACGCCGGGATAAGACCTGCAATCAATGTTGGTATCTCTGTTTCGCGTGTTGGTGGTTCGGCACAGGTAAAATCAATGAGAAGGGTTGCCGGTACATTAAAACTTGACCAGGCCCAATACCGTGAGTTGGAAGCATTTTCCAAATTCGGTTCGGATCTGGATTCAGCTACACTGGCCATTTTGGATAAGGGTGCAAAAAATGTGGAAATTTTGAAACAGGGGCAATATTCTCCACTCCCACTTGAAAAACAAGTAGCCATAATCTTTTGTGGAACAAAAGGTTTGCTGTCAGAAGTTCCGATTGAAAAAATTAAAGAATTTGAAAAAGAATACCTTGAATTTGTTGAATTAAAACACAAAGATATTCTTGAATCGCTCAGGTCTGGTGTTATCAACGCTGAAATTGAAAATCGACTGACACTTATTGCTAAAGAGGTTGCTGAAAGGTATAAATAATAAATTATGGCGAATCTTAAAGAAATACGCAACAGGATTGTCTCGGTAAAATCGACCAAACAAATAACCAGTGCCATGAAAATGGTATCTGCTGCCAAGTTGCGCAAAGCTCAGGATGCGATAATTCAAATGCGACCTTATTCAACAACCCTTCAGGAAATATTGAACAATCTGATGTTGAATTTCGATGGTTCTGATATAGGTTCCTTTTTTGCAAAAAGAAATCAAGGCAAAGTCCTTTTTGTCTGTATTACTTCCAACAAGGGATTATGTGGCGGATTTAATTCAAATATTGCAAAAAGGTTGATTCTTGAACTTCAGGATAATCAATATGCAGGTTTTTATAAATCGGGAAAAGCAGATATTTTTTGCATTGGTAAAAAAGGAGCTGAACAGTTAAAATCAAAAGGGTTTAAGGCAACCAAATCGTTTCATAGTATATTAGAAACATTGGCATATAGTCAAGTTGCCGATTTGGCAGATGATATTATATCGAGGTTCCTAAAAGGCGAATATACTCAGGTAAAATTGTTTTACAACAGTTTTAAAAATGCAGGAACACAAGTTGTTACCTGTGAAGAATATTTACCCTTATCAAAACCGGAACCCCAAAAAGCTGAAGTTGCCCAGGCCGATTATATCCTTGAGCCTTCGCAAAATGAAATTGTTAAGGAACTGATCCCAAAAGCATTAAAATTAGGAATTTTCAAAGCTATTCTCGACTCTAACGCTTCTGAGCATGGTGCCAGGATGACTGCTATGCATAAAGCTACTGATAATGCAACGGAATTAATTAAATCATTCCAGCTGGATTATAACAAAGCCCGACAAGCAACCATCACAAATGAAATACTTGAAATAGTCAGTGGTGCAGAAGCTCTAAAAGGGTAAAAAATATTTACAGCAGCGGTAATATTTTTTATGAACAAAATAATTTAATCATAAATATTTAGTTTTTACTAATAAAACAGATATCACGGGGTAACACAAATCGTATTATACTCGTAAAAATTGATTGTTTGAAACTATAGAATGAAACAGAATATTATTTTTGTATCTTTAGTTCATAAAATATTATTTCATACAATCTTAAATAATTTTTAGAGTTATTTTTGATAAAGGTTAAATTGTCATCTTAATGGCTGGATTAAAAACTTTACTTGGGCTTTACCCTAAAACCATTGCTTACGAGCAAAAACGTAAGCAACTTTCAGAAGAATTCAATGCACTCAATGAGTACGAAACTTCTGACGAGCTTGCTCGATTCAAAGAGCTTGATCAATACCTTAAATCTGAAGAGTTTGTTTCGGAAAAAAGGGAATTATTGAACCTTCGATATAAAGGTTCCGATGAATATCTCAAAGAAAAAGAGTTCCAACAGCTAAGCAAAGACAGTTCAATGAAACTGTTTTTCAAAACAGCATCATCTGATACATTGAAGCTATACCAACGGATGACTGGTTCTGATAAGCTTGCAAAATTTCAGGAATTACAGGAATTTGTAAAATCTGAAGAATTTTTTAGTGCAAAAAGGAAGGCTGCAGTTGAGAAAAAGCCTTTTAAAAATACTGAAGAGTACAAAAAATCTGTTGAGCTTAAACTTTTCGAGAAAGATCCTGAGATTAAGACCTATTTTAAATTTTCAAAATCTAAAGATCTTCAGAATTACAATGCAATTAATGCATCCAATAAACTAACTCAATACGAAGAGCTTAAAGAATATGTGAAAACCACATATTTCTTAGAAAAAAAGAAATACCTGTCCCTTTCACCTAAAACCCGGTGGAAACAATCCGAACCATATGCCAGGTTACAAGAATTTGAAAACCTAAGCAAATCGGAGAAAATTGTTTGGTACAAGAAATTTAAAGATCATAAAAAGTTCGATTGGTTCCGCACATGGCAGCTTACTTTTGACGATGAATTCGATACCGGAAAAATTGACAAGAATAAGTGGCTGACTAAATATTTTTGGGGAGAAGAAATATTGAAAGACAGTTACTCTGTGTCTGCTGAGAAGCATTTTGTGACGGATGGCAACAATCTGGAGTTTAATAAAAGTGCATTACGAATTATTACACGAAAAGAAAATGCATCAGGCAAAATGTGGCATGATGAATTTGGCTTTATTCCTAAAGAATTCGATTATACTTCGGGTCTTATAAACAGTGGGAGTAGCTTCAGACAGAGATATGGCCTTTTTGAAGCCAAAATCAGGTTCTCTAATAATCCTGATGTTTTGAATGCTTTTTGGATGGTTGGAGATAAGAAACTTCCCCATATCGACATTGCAAAAGCTGATTCAAAGGTTAGAATGGGCATTCAGTCTGAAAATGGTACTTCTCACTATAAAACATTAGGATTAAAACGATTTGTTGAAGATTTCCATATTTTCAGTATAGAGTGGTCTCCTGAAAAAATTGTTTGGAAAATAAATGGTCTCGAAGCCTCAACAGTTAAACTTGATTTACCTCAACAAGAAATGTATGTTGCTTTTAGTTCAGGGGTTTATAAAGATTTGGTTCAGAGTTTACCATCTGCTTTTGAAGTTGATTGGATTAAATGCTATAAAGAATAAATTTATTTAGTTGATATAGTGAAAAATGCCGGGAAATGACCGGCATTTTTATTTTAAATACTATCTGCATTTTTCATGAAATCGCTGAAAAATAATCACAACTAGAAGGAATAAATAATACTATCTTTGAGAGACAAAAGAAAGCAGAAGAATCAATCGAATCAATGAACAAAAATGAATCTGTTAAACCCTATGGAAAAAGGCAAAGGGATTTTGATATTCGATATCTGGAAATGGCAAGGATATGGGCAAAAAATTCCTATTGTAAAAGAAGACAGGTTGGAGCCTTAATTGTAAAAGGCCGTATGATAATTTCTGATGGTTATAATGGTACACCCGAAGGATTTGAAAATGTATGTGAGGATGATAGTGGTAAAACAAAGCCCTATGTCCTTCATGCTGAAGCAAACGCCATAACAAAAGTTGCTAAAAGCCATAATAGCAGCGAAGGAGCCACTTTGTATATAACAACATCGCCCTGTATGGAATGTGCAAAACTAATCATTCAATCGGGTATTCGGCGTGTGGTCTATTGTGAAAACTATCATAGTAACGATGGAATTGAAATTCTTGAAAGAGCTGGTATAGAAATTGAATATTTGGAAATTTAATAAAATGGAGAAAAAGCACATAAGGATAGTTTTAATGCCTTTGTTAATAGCGGTATGCATAGTTGCCGGAATGTATATAGGTTGGTATTATGGGATACAACAAGCTGGTTCAAGTCAGTATATTATTTATCCGAGAACAGATAAGTTAACCAGTATTATTAACTATGTTGCCAGAAAATATGTTGACCCGGTAAATAAAGATGAGTTGATTGAAAAAGCAATCCCAAAAATTTTAGAAGAACTTGATCCCCATTCTCAATATATACCTGCTTCCGATTTTCAGAATTTAAATGAACCGCTTGAGGGCAAGTTCTTCGGAATTGGTGTTCAGTTTAATATATTAAATGATACTCTTATAGTTATTAAACCTGTATCAAATGGACCATCGGAAAAAGTAGGAATCTTGCCTGGAGACCGGTTTATTTTAGTTAATAATGATACAGTTGCCGGAGTTAAAATGCCAAGCGACTCTATTGTTAAAAGGCTAAAAGGACCTCAGGGTACAACCGTTAAAGTTGGCGTTTTGCGTAAGTCTGTTAAAGATATTATTTACTTTACGATTACCCGAGATGAAATACCCTTATATAGCGTTGATGTTGCTTATATGATTACCAAAAAAACAGGCTACATTAAAATAAACACATTCTCTGCTACTACTTATGATGAATTTGTGTTGGCTATAAAGAAGCTCTATGGAAAAGGAATGCAAAAATTAATTTTGGATTTACGTGGAAATGGAGGAGGATTATTAAATATCGCTGTGAACATGATAGATGAATTTCTTGATGAAGGGAAACTCATCGTTTACACCGAAGGAAATGCTCTGGCAAGGGAAAATTTTACCTCTACAAAAGGTGGTCTTTGTACAAATATTGAAGTAGCTGTTTTAATGGATGAAACTTCTGCTTCGGCCAGTGAAATTGTTGCCGGTGCTCTTCAGGACAATGACAGAGCTTTAATAATTGGCCGTCGTTCTTTTGGCAAAGGACTTGTTCAGGAACAAAATAAAATGTCTGATGGATCTGCTATCAGGCTAACAATAGCCCGATATTATACTCCTACCGGAAGATGCATTCAGAAATCCTATTCAAAAGGCGCTGACGAATATTATAATGAACTTTTGGAAAGATATAATAATGGTGAGTTTATGGTTCAGGATAGTACTCAGTTTTCCGATTCATTGAAATTCACTACCCCCGGTGGAAGGATTGTTTATGGAGGAGGTGGCATCATGCCCGATATATTTGTACCCCTCGATACAAATGGAATTTCAAACTATTACATTAATATCAGAAACAGAGGCCTGATTTACAGATATGCCTTAGAGTATACAGATATATACAGGAAAAAACTTAATAAATTTAAAACACTGGATGAATTGAAGAAATTCCTCATTTCAAATAAAACCATGGCAAAATTTATTGTTTTTGCCACAAAAAATGGGGTGCCTGAAAATAAAAAAGAGATTAAAACATCCAAAGAAATAATTGAGTGCCAGCTTTATGCCTATATTGCCCGCAATATATTCGATAATGATGGCTATTACCCACTGATCGAAAAAATAGATAATACTCTGCAAAAAGCAATCAATGAACTTGAAAAAGTAACCAAATAATCACATAAAAAGGACATTCTTCATCAGCAAGGCATTTTGTCAGCAAACAGTAAAAATTGATTTCCGGATGAATTTTTGAGTCTGTTGATAGTGTTCGAGTTGTAAATTGGTCAAAACGACAAGTTGAAGGAATGAATACTTTCTTTCCCGATGCAGTTCTTCATTATCCTGATACAAGTTTGGTTTTAATCGAAGAGAATGAAAATGTAGGAATAGATTACCCCACTTTTACTGAACTTTCTAATGTATTACGCATTTAGTTGAAAATTCGCTTGTTAGGTACTACTATTTAAAAAGTTTTTGAATCTGGGATAAACCTATGTCAAGCCAGGTTCTGAATAGTTTTCACCAAAGTTTTTGAACCGAAAGAAAGATCGTTGAGCAAGCTCAAGATCAAAAGCCAGAGACCAATCGTTTGTAGCTTTATAGTAAAAAAGAAGTTCACTTTTACAAGTCTGGCAGAATTCACCTTTTCCAATGCTCTTTTTGCATCTCCTACACTTCATTTTCCAATAATAATGGTTATGCATAATTACGATTTTTATTTAGGAGGAGTTGCGATCAAACCTTACACTTACCAGTGATATATATCATATGACCAAATACAACAGTTTGGGGTTCTATGCGTAAAAAATGTAAATGAAACGTAAGAGTATGTACTTCTATTTACAGGAAACAAAAACTACGCCGCAAGCCTTAATTAATGACGGATATATGAGAATATCAGGCAAGGCTTTCTCTGTTGAGCAACAAAGCTTCTTTACTCAGATAAATAAACAAGTAAATATTTACTCTAAAGAACCCGCCAACAGGACATTTGTAGAAATTTCTCTTTCGCAATTGAATGCTTCATCAAAAAAGGCAATCATTGAATTTTTTAAGTTGCTCGAAATTCTTAACAACCAGGGTTTTAAAGTGGATGTGAAATGGTTTTATGAAAAAGATGACGATGATGTAAGGGAATTAGGAGAGATTTATAAATCGATGTTTAAAATCGATATTGATCTGATAAGCAAATAGGTTATAATGTATACAATTGAAAAGGGGCTCTTTTTTGGAGGAGCCCCTTTTCTTTATTTCTTCGTTTTGTTATGTTCCTGAATGAACTGGTCGAGAGCCATGGTCATCGATGGTGCATTTGGCATAGGAGCCTGCAAATCGAGCCGAAGCCCGGCATCTTTAACAGCTTGTGCTGTAGAAGTTCCAAACGATGCAATTTTAATTTCTTTTTGATCGAAATTCGGGAAATTCTTTAATAAAGATCGAATACCCGAAGGACTAAAGAAAACCAATACATCGTAGTTGAGCATAGATAAGTCCGATAAGTCGCTACTTACCGTTTGATAAAGAATAGCAATCTTGTGCTTAATCTTTTGTTTGTCAAGCAACTCCGGAATTTCATCTTTGTGTTGTTCCGAGAGAGGTACAAGATACTTTTCTTCTTTGTGTTTTTCCAGTAGTTCCATCAAATCCGGAAATTTCCCCTTTCCGTAAAAAATCTTTCGTTTGCGGTAAATAATGTACTTTTGCAGGTAATGTGCAATCGATTCCGAAGTACAAAAATACTTCATGGTATCAGGAACCAGTATACGCATGTCGTTCGCAATGCGGAAATAATGATCAATAGCCGTTTTACTGGTAAAAACTACAGCAGTAAAATCAAGAAAGCTAACTCTCTGTTTCCGGAATTCCTTAGTAGGAACAGGTTCGACATGAATAAATGGTCTGAATTCGATCTTAACATTATTCTTTTCCGCAACTTCGAAATAGGGGTTCTTATCGGAAGATGGTTCTGGCTGTGATACGAGAATTTTTTTAATCTTCATGTTTGCGAGCCTCCATTTATAACATCTTCTATCTCAGGGATAAAACGAGTTTTAAACCTACTAAAGCAGGTAAAATTTCGAATGTACAAAGGTACAAAATACTATAAAATCTGCGCTATAGCAATTAAAGAAACCGCTATATAAAACAATATATTTGTGAGTGTTGGATTTACAAAAAATGCACCGAATACTATAGGGAGTAAATACAATCCCAAATTTTTATTCAATAGGTGAGACATGTGAACATATTCCTTAAAAAGCAGTTTAGAGTCGAAAATTGATCCGATTATATATATGATTAAAAGTCTCAACTGGATTAAACTGATAAATATCAAAAGCAGGAAGATAAATTTTCCAAACTCATTTAATCCCAGAAATGAAATATTAAACTTGAAAATTACCAGGTATAGAAATAAACCACAACACAGAATGTAGTTCAAATTAAGCAATACAAAAGCTCTTCTTATCAGAGCATTCTTTTCGCGCATCAATTTCTCTGCTAACTGATAATTTAAAAGGGATTTTATGACTGAATCAAGATATTTCCAGAAATTTGTCCTTATTAAAATAAGAACAAAAGTACATAAAAGAACAATTAATAATACCCAGCTTTTATAAGCGGATTCTACCATAAATAGGTCTTTTGGACCTGAATACCTAACCTGTTTTTTTTGAAGAGAAGAGGATAATTTTTGTGAATTGATACTCACTATTGAACTATCCCTAATTCCGGCATAAGTTCTAAACAATGTGAAATTTTCGAACTCAGGCTTATTAACTATCTCCTTTTTTGGCAGAGTATCTTTAACAGAAACTGTATCGACAAGTTGAAGTTGTTCTGCTGATGCTTTGGTTTTTATTGTCTGAGTTGATTGTATAGGCTTGGGTTGAACAGGAGTATTGGTATGTATTCGAATATTTGTGCCCGAATCTTCCTGACTTACATGTTGAGCATGATTTGGGGTGCTTTGGGCAGAATCGTTGGGTTGTATGTAGAAAACCTCTTTCATAGATTTTATAAGCTGCAAAAATAGTGATAGGATTTTGAATGAGTACTTTTTCAGTCGAAGATTTTATTAACTCTTAAAAATCGGGTTAGTCTATCATAGGTTCGTTATAATTTAGAAAAGAACTCGTTATAGTATTCGTTTCTAACCAAAAATAAGAAAGAAAAATAGTTACATTTGAAAGATTTTAAAAATTAATTGTTATGAGAAGAATTTACTGGATAATACTATTATTCCTTTTCAATGTAGGTTATATTAAAGCTCAGGGTTGGTACGTTTATGATGGAAGTTTTATTCCACAAGGTTTTGATGGGTGGTATTCAAGTACAGTTGCTCCAGGTTCAAATTTTGTTGAACAGATAGTAAATAATCCTTTTACAGGAAATAAAATGCTGATGTATGTCCAACCCGACAACTTAAGTTTATCAGATCCTTTTAAAAATGCCAGTAAATATTATAAACTCAATTTTTCTGACAATAATCCTGGTATTACAATTTTAGCACGGCTTAAAGGATTTCCTATTGATTCTCTTCCAGAAGCCTGCCTGTTTAATATTGAATATTCCGATAAAACCTATAGTGTAAGGGATAATTTGATGATAATACCTCATGACAGTATTGTAAAGCTCGAACGTTCAAATGTTAAAATAAAAGTTAATTCTGATTTGAATAAATGGCATATTTATCGGATTTCATTCTCTGCAAAAGATAGTATCTCAAATATATATATGGATGAAAACCCAACAGCTATTTTAACTGGCAAATCAACTGCCACAAATGTATTAGGACAAAATTATATTAGAATGGGTGATGGAGGTACGCCTAAGATAGCTGGTTATGTAGATTGGGTTATAATCGATACTACAGGAATATATTCTCCAGGAACCGGTGCTGAAATACCTGCTGATTTATCTACAGAAGTTAATGTATCAGATTTACCCGGATTAGGCAGAAGAGTTGCTTTTCTTACCGATACAGCATTAAAAGCTACAGAAGGTTATTATGCAGACTCTAATTATGTTAGAGATTTAGTCGCTCAGGGTTTTATTGTTGATGTTGTTCCAAGGGAATATGTTTCCTCTCAAAGCAATGAGTTGATTTTAAAAGTTCATATGTCGGATTTAGTGATTATTGGTTGTGGTTCAAATAGTAGTGATTTTGGTGATGGGATGGATATTTTTTGGAAAAAACTTAAAAAACCAATAATTATTCTTAAAAACTATATAGCCAGGTCGAATAAATTGGGTTTGTTACCAACAAGCTCCAGTTTGAATGCTTCCAGATTTGGAACATTGGAGGGAGAAATTAAAAATCCATTAGATCCAGCGTTCAATAATATGGCTTTGCCAGCAAATAATATTTTGCCTTATGCAAATAGTAATATTGGATTATTGACATTTACTCCGGATCAATTATCCCGAATTAATGGAGAAATTATTATGACATTAGCAAATGGACCTCAGGCATATTTAGTTTCTACCAGTTCAAATAC
>JAHEEB010000392.1 GCA_024640925.1 Bacteroidota bacterium
CAATCCTATCAATTTTTTGAATTTCTTATTTCTATTTAAAATCTTTTGATTACCAACAAGATTTCTACATGCAATGCCTTTAGTTTGAGCATATAAATCTATATTATATAAAGCATATTGAGCACTTTCCAATGTTAACGGTACTTTTTTATTCCCAATAATCAAAATAATAGCAGCTGGTTTTGTTTTAAAACCACCATTTCTCTTTTGTACATTCTCCAATTTAGGTTTGGCTTTTAGATATTCAAATTCTCTATCGGGTGAAATAATTCTAATCAGTAATTGAATTATTCCTGGTTTATAAAGCCATTTATATATGTTTACAGAGAATTTATAAATCAAAGAATCAATTTGATTTATAATATGGTCATCATCAATTATTATTGTCCTGAGATTAAAATTATGTGTCGGAGCATATATCGCAAAACTTGCAATCTCTTCTAATATTGATTTTTCAATCTTTTGGCTCACATAGTCACGAGTTGTCCGTCTTTGCATTAAAAGTTCTCTGAGATGCAGCGAATCGGGATACAAAGATTTATCAAATAATTCAGGTTGAACATTATTCCAGGTTATTGCTTGTTGTGGACAAATCGCAATACATTGTGTGCAAGTACTGCAAAATTTATAATCAATACTCAAAATATCACCGTCCAATTGCAGGCAAGATTCGTGACAAATCTTAGTACATAATCCACAAGCATTGCATTTATTTGTATCTATTTTTATCATAGAAGATGCTTTACCTTCTTTGTTTTTTAATTCAACCCTTTGATTTTAGCGTTACTGCTCTTTTACCCTGTTGATAAGTCCATAGCCGAAAGGCCGGGTTTTCGTTTAACCGGGAGCTGTGTTTTATTTTTTTAATAATATTTTCTGTATTGCAATTGTTTCTTTTTCATCATAAATAACTAAATAATAGATTCCATCAGGTAAGAATGATATATTTAGTCGTTGATTAGAATTAATTAAAATTTCCGATCCAAGGAGATTGTATATTTTAAATATGCACCCCTCAGCATTTTCAATGTTTACAAAACCTTGCGAAGGATTAGGATAAATAACTATTTCTTTTTTCTTAACATCTATTTGTGAGGATTGACATTCAGTAAAATTTAAATTTGTTTTTATTATGCTGTCACAACCTGCTACGCTTTTTAAAGTGTCGTAATATATACCAGATATGGTTTGATTTTCGCTTCCGGTAAAATAACTTTCTCCAAAACATATTGTTGTATCAATCATAAAAGTTGACTGACAATATGAATCGTTTAAAACCAATATTCCTGATGATGTTGTTCCAAGCCAAATATTATTGAATCTATCTACTTCAATAGCAAAAATATAGTTATCTGTCAACTTTGAATTATACTTATTAAAAATCGTCCAGTTTACTCCATCAAATTTAACAAATCCTTCTAAAAGCGAAGAAATCCATAAATTGTTATTTGTATCAACACCGATCGAATAAATAATATCACTTGGTAAAGGTGAATTAGATGTATCAAATGAAGCCCAGTTTTGATCATCAAATATTGAAAATCCTTTATAACGGGTACCAATAATTTTTCTTCCTGTTTTATCTATGCTAATTGTGCAAATAGAATTGTCTTTTAATCCTGAATTTGAAGTATTGAAAACTTTCCAATTACTACTGCCATCATATTTAACAAGCCCATTAATAGAACCAATCCAAATATTATTAGTTAAATCTACAGCAAGTGATCGGATATCACTATTAGGCAAAACAGAATTTTCGGAGGTGTAATTAGTCCAATTATTACCATCATATTTAGAAAGTCCATCAGAAGTTCCGGCCCATATATTATTATTGGTATCAACTGCCAAAGCATTAACATATTCAGTTGAAAACGCACCTCCACCTACAGAATATGATAAAATATTTATGCCATCAAATGATCTTAAACCATAATTTGTTCCTATCCAAATAGTACCATTTTTATCTTCAGTTATCGAACATATTTCATTCGCATTAAGTTTACCATATTTCGATTCAAAATCAACCATAATATTATTTTCAATATACACAAGTCCTTTATAGTTTGTGCCTATCCAAATCCTGTTGGTGTGGTCATTAAAAATAACACTTATATCATCACTTGGTAAAATAGTTTTTGAAGTAGGCAAAACTTCCCAATTTTGATCATTTAAAAAAGCTAAGCCATCGCTCGATCCCATCCACATATTCGAATCTATATCAAATGTGACGGAATTTATAGATTCATATCTGTTAACAGGATCAAATACATTAATTACCTTCCAATCGGTTTTATCAATGATAACAAGTCCTCTACCTGTACCAACATATACGATACTATCAAAACCAATATTTATAGATAAAATATCATTACCTGGTAAATTTGAATTTGAACTGTTATATATTTTCCAATTAACACCATCGAAGAAAATCAATCCATAATCTCTTGTTCCTATCCAGATATTATTATTTAAATCTATCGCAATATTCTTTAGATAATTTGTTGGAAGGTCGGAGTTTGAGACATTATAGGTTACCCACGTTTCATTTGCATATTTAACTAATCCTCCTCCCCATGTACAAATCCAATTTATTTCAGAAGTTGTATCGCAGGCAATTGCAATAGCATCATCATCTGGCAATCCGGAATTTTGAGTTGTAAAATTATTCCAATTCTTCCCATCGAATTTTATTAATCCCATTCCTTCGGTTCCAAACCATTTGTTGTCATCCTTATCAATTCCTATGTTTTTAATATAGTTTGAAGTAATTCCAGAGTTGTCTTTGTTATAGTTTATCCATTGATTTCCTGCAATTACAGATACTCCTCCCTCTTGTGTACTGACCCAAAGTCTTTTTTCCTTATCAGAGGCTAAATCCACAATGTAATTTTGTTTTAATTCAGAATTAATTTTATTAAATAATTGAAAAGAATCAGTGGTTTCATATTTAAGAAGACCTCCATTTGTACCAACCCATATTATACTATCAATTCTTTGGATTGAACTAATTGATTTGTTTGCAGTATAATAATTCCACTTCAAATCTTGCGCGATTATTATATTGAGAATACTTAAAGAGTACAACAGAAAACAAAAAATCGATTTTTTCATAATCACATTAATGTTTAGTTCGATTATTTCATCAAAGATTTAAAAAATTAAATATACATATTTTAAATTCTAGAATACAATTCTGACAAAAAGTAAAATTTTTTTTAAATAATTAGGCATTGCAAAAATGATACAACTTGTTGTTCATTTGGTATATTATGCTGTCGAATCCTTTATTTTTTTGAAGGGTTGGCAAAATTGATAAAACTATAATGTACCTAAAGCACATTCATTAATGGAAATTTTCTTCTATAAATATTTTCTGCCTAAAGGCACAGAAAGTATTCCATTTGAAAGGTAAATGTTTCTTAAGTGAATAGAAGCAGTTATAGATAATATTATCAATAATTTCTCGTTACTATCTGTGTAATCCGGTTAATCTGTTATAATCTTGGTTCAGACAATTTTTTCCAGGTAGATGTCCATGTGTGGCATTCAAAATGCAATTGGCTACGAAAAGAATAAAATTGGGGGTGTGGAGTGGGCACGAGTTAGAAACTAACGTGGGTTTAGCCCACCAAGATTTAAAACACAATTGAGGGTGGCTATATAAAAGTCTAATCTTTTAAAAGAGGCGGTAAGTTAAATAATCTACTTCCTCTTTTTGGTTCTACTATGCCTTAAATACTATATTGTTATGGGCTGGGCTTATTTTATTCAGTCCTTTAATTTCAAAAGCTATATGGCTTTATTCCAATAGCCATTTAAATATATCATGCATGAATTCCTGGCATTGATAGTCATTTATTTCTTTCCATCTTGTCATATACAATGAAACCATACCATCTCCCATCACAATA
Source organism: Bacteroidota bacterium (assembly GCA_024640925.1). GTDB lineage: Bacteria > Bacteroidota > Bacteroidia > Bacteroidales > UBA10428 > UBA10428. The sequence goes on from JAHEEB010000392.1 coordinate 3,912, forward strand.
ATTTTTCCTCCGTTTTTTAAGGTCTTGTATATTCCAAAAGGATAGTCTTCTTTTTGATTACTATAACAAAAAGGGGTTCCTCCCTGCACAATCCTTCCACCTTCAAAGGGAATTTTTAAACCAACATTGGTAATGTTTCCTGCTTCGGTATATCCTCCGATTAAAGTATCAGGACTTTGATTCCCGAATTGTAAACCAAACGGTTTAATTAAATCATTTACATTGGTTTGTTCTAAGGTTGACCAGTAGTCTTCGTCCATTACAAGGAACAAAGATCCACCTTTCTCAAGATATTGGGTAATAGAATTGATTTCGTTGAAAGTATATTGTGCTGATGGGATGTGGATGAATAATAATCCACAATTTGCTATAAGTTCAGGTTTAATTTCTTCTGAAATATAAGATAATTCAGCGTTGAGAGAAGAAGCCGTTTTTTTTAACTGATCAGTCATGAAAATTACTCTTTTAACCATATTTGAGTCAATTCCAGCCATTCTTTCCGGATCGTTCCAAAATTTCTGTTTATGAGCAACATCCATTACAATCCGGTATCGGGGTGTAGTAGGTTGAGCAAACGAATTATTTATAGCTACAGGAAATAGCAATGAGCTTAAAATGAAAAATTGCAGTTTTATTTTGTTTTTCCATTTTTTGTTAATAGTTAAATGTTTTTTCATTTTCTTGAATTTTAAAAATCTAATTAATTCCTCTTAAAAACAACTTGTCAACTTATTCTATAAAATATTATTCCTGTTTTATATTCAATATTATCATCATTTACTGAAATCCCCGTTACTAACCTTTCCATCGGGCTGAACTTGCAAATTGAACTAAAACCGCTATGTTTTATGACCGCTTGTTATGTGCTTTTATTCATTATTATATTCAAACTGATAATCAGGATTACTTGTCCAGTCAATTATTTCCTTTACTGGTTGTTCACTATCAAGCCAATAATCAGGCAAAAAACCTTTTTCTAATTTATTATCGGGGTGAATAGTCAATGTACCTGGCAATTCAAGTCGAATCAAAGAATTTTTAAGGCAATAATTCTTTTTATTCCCAATGGCAAAACTCGACGAACTATTTGAACCTACAATTATGTTATTAGGTATTGTTTTGGCTATTGCAATAGCATTATTCCCGGCAGAGGCGGTCTTGCTGCTCATAATGACAATTGCCTTACCAGTATATGTCCCTGGTTGTTTTTCTGGTCTTGTAGTTATTTCCCAATATTTTTTAGGATTTGTTTTCAGGTCTTGTTTCTCAAGTCTTATG
>JAHEEB010000393.1 GCA_024640925.1 Bacteroidota bacterium
TTTTCCACTGGTAGTGTATATTTCTGTTTTAGCCCGAACCGGGTGATTTGCACCATACGATATCGTAAACTGTCCGGCAGAAGGGTTTGGGAATAGTTTAATTTTTTGATCATCCATCTGCACGGCACCTGTTGTGGAAACATTTTTCAAACTATCGATAATGGCTGTGGAAACCCAGTAGATATTAGCAGAGGTCCCTCCTCCCCTTGTGAAAAACAAATAGTTTCCGTCGGGCGATACAACCGGAAACCTTTCCCACTGGCTGGTATTTATCTTGTCGCCCATAGTTAATGGTGTTCCCCACAAGCCATCTTCTGTTTTAAACTGCACAAACAAATCGGCATTATCGGCATTGCCCGCAAAAATGAGATAATCTTCTTCCGGCGAAATGTATATTGTCCACCATGGACTGTATTCAGGTATCACTTCCCAGGGTGTCGGGCTGTAAAACTGGTCGTTGGAATAAATAAAACAAAGAGGGTCTTTGCTATATTGCAATCCGGCCGAAAGATAGGCTTTGCTTTTCTTTGTGAACAGCGGAGTAGTTTCATCGTTTTCTGAGTTGTAAGGCTCCCCGGCATTTATTGGGTTGCTCCATCCGCTGTCGGTTTTTTCTGCATACCAGGCATCGCTTTTTCCTAAACCGCCCGTGCGATTCGAAGAGAAAAATATTCTTTCGCCATCCGGAGTAAATGAGGGACTTCCATTGTTGTTTATCAGGTAATCTTTAACGAAACCGGCAATAACCGGGTTAATCCATATTCCGTTTTCCAATTGGGAGTACATTATCCTTTCCGTAGAAGGGTTTATAGTCCAGAAAATCTCATCTCCCTTGGGTGAAATGGCTATACGGCCATGCACAAACCCGGTAATTATTCCAGGGGCAAATTGTTCAGGAACATTACCCGGAGGTGTTTGTCCGAAGTACTTGAGCGAATCGGCAATATGATCTTCCACACAACGTATCGACCAGCCATTCTTCTTATCTGCAGTGTTCCACAGGGACGATGTTGTAACTATCTCATCGTACTGGTATGCCTGGGCATGTCGATAAGCCATATCTTCACCAGCCGAAGTAGCAGACCAATAGTGTGTGTACATACCCAGACAACAGAATGAACCATCGCCCCAATGGCTTCCCGCCGGAAGCCCGTTAAAACCACTCTCGTTGGTTGCCCCTGTATTCGGACTTTTCCAATGCTCTGTGCCGGTCTCTTTTAATTTTCCTGGAACTCTCGGGGGGCGATTAATCCACCAGAACACTTCGTTCCCATCTGGTGAAAATGCCGGAGAGCTGTGATTAAGTGTAGTATCGACAGAAACAATTCCACGGGCAAATACTACAGGGGTATTGCCTGGTGGGGTAAGTCCCAAATAATCTATGGAATCAGTTTGGGAAAAAGTCTTTGGGACAATTAATCCTAAAAAGGAAAAAGCAATTAGTATTTTTGTTTTCAAAGTTTATGATATTGATTTCATTATTCTTTTATAATTTTCTCCTCGAAACATAATCCATCGGCAATAACCTTAACAACATAAATTCCCGACTGAAAGCCAGTTAAATCAATAGTTGCAGTTGTTTGGTTTTGATAGGATTTTGCAAGAGCAAGTTTGCCATCTATTTTGTATATTTCTATTGTTGCGTGCTTTTGTGGAGTTTTACTAAAGGAAAGGGTAGCAAGACCGGAAGTAGGATTGGGGAAAATGCATATAGTTTTTTCCGTGTAAAAATTATTAATGCTTACGCTTCTTTTTTCCAGTTCATAAACTGAATTGTAACCAGTAAATGAATTATTGCAACCATTGATTACATATATTTTTCCATTACGGGAGGTAATGCCGGCATAAGCTATTAACTTAGGTGTTTTAGCAGTAGAAATTCTCCACGTACCACTTTTTATATTATAAATAAAAATCCTGTCATCAATTATATTGTAATATCCGTCTCTCCAGCCACAAAGCACCCATATTTCATTTGCAATTAGTTCAGCCCCGGTCATACTTCGCGTAAACGGCAAAGCAGGCGCAATTGACCATGTATTGTTTATTGTATTATATACTTCTACATTTTTAAGGGAAGTCCAAATTGATTTTGAATCACCTTCACCTCCAATTACATAAATCAATGAATCAACAGCAACAACTGAAACATTCTGACGAGGTGTTGGCATTGGGGCAAGTTCTTCCCATTTGTTTTTCTTGCAATTATATCGTTGATTTTTATTAGAAGGGATTGTCTTTTCTATATCAGAACCTTGATCATAGTTTCCTTTTTCAAGACCACCAATTACATAAATAAAGGAATCAATAACAGCACTTGAGTATGCAATATGTTGCCTTGGAGTTGGCATATTTTCTTTTAGGTTCCATTTTCCCGTTATCAAATTGTAACAGTATGTTTTATTCGAAAACCAATCACCACCAATTATATATAAACAACTGTCTATTGTTTTTAAAGAACAATTGTATACCCTTTCAGGTACTGTATCGAGAATTTTCCATTTTGAACTTGTGAACGAATAATAATAAACAAAAGAAGTATTAACAGTGGCAATATTGTAGTTAGCAATAAAGAAAAGTGATGAATCGTTTGATGTTGCCGATGCAGCAGCAAGGGATGATAAAGGAAAATCGGGCAAGGTATTCCAGGAAATATCCTGAGCAGGTATTGTCTTACTTAGAACAAGAATGGCTATTAAAAAATATACTTTTTTTATTCGAAAATAATTCTTTTTAAGAGCCGGATAACCTGTCCTGCAGGTGAGGAAAATCTCCCATAAAGAATTTTCAGCTTTGTTTATGTTTTTAATAAAAAATGGTTTCATCTTATTTAAATTTTTATTTTTCAATTTCTTATCAGGAATAATATGGATATCTAAAATCTCTTATTCTTTTAAAACCTTTTCTTCATAACTAACTCCATCGGCAAAAACCTTAACTACATACATACCCGCTTGAAAGCCTGTTAAATCAAAAGTTGCAGTTGTTTTATTTTGAAATATTTCTGAAAACACCAGCTTACCTTCGGTATTGTATATTTCAGTTGTTGCCTGTTTGAGTGGATTTGAATCAAAAGACATGGTAAAAAGACCTTTTGTGGGATTTGGGAAGAGATTTAAATTTTGAACTGTAGTATTCTTAACTGACACAGTAGGCATGGCAATTTTTTTCAGTGTATCAATAATACTTGTGCTAACCCAATAAATATCCGAGATATTTTCATATGGGACATGACTGTTGTAGAACAGATACTTTCCGTCGGGAGAAAGTGATGGCCTGCTCTGGAAGAGCGTATTGTTACTATTGATACCTGCACCACTTCTATCCATATTCAAAGGTTTTGTCCATTCGTTGTTTCCTTTGTTAAAACTTATACAGAGATGCTCATACATTGTATTTGATTGGGTAAAGATTATAAATGATCCATCGGGGGCAACGCATGGAGTAAGGTTCCTGAGAGTTGAATTTATAACTGGCCCAAGATTTTCTGCCTGATCAGACGAAGGGAGTATACGCCAAATTTCTAACATCTTACCCAGCCCATCAGGGCGATTAGAACCGAAATAAACAGTACCATCGGCAGTTTCACAGTAACTATGGTCTCCCGACGTAGAAGGAAGGCGTTGAGGTTCGCCCCATCCTCCTTCAGTGCGTTCGACCTTCCATATACTATTATCTGTTTCGAAATAAAGTTTATTTCCATCTACCGATAAACTGCTCAACACAACATTCTTATTCACCGAAAATGGAGCTTCCACATGTTCTGTCCATGTATTGTTTACAAGCTTTTTGCAATAGATTTTACTTGTAAAACCGTTATTAACATATTCAGAAACCGTAAAGTAACATTCATTACCATCGGGAGTAAAAGCTATATTGTCTTCAATGCGATTGGTAAGGGAAATGATATCGGGGGCAAACTTTGCAGCTTTGTTACCCGGAGGAGTTTGGCCTAAGTAGTCAATAGTGTCGGTTTGTGCAATCGATGTTAAAGTAATAACTCCTAATAAGGAGAGAGCAATCATTGTTTTTGTTTCCATTTTGTATTTCATTCTTGTTTTAGAATTTTCTCTTCATAACTAATCCCGTCTGCAATAACCTTAACCACGTACATTCCCGCCTTATAGCCATTTAAATCAATAGTTGCAGTTGCTGGATTTTGAAATGTTTTTGCAAGTATTAGTTTGCCTTCATTGGTGTATATTTCAGCTATTGCTTTTTGAACAGGCAATGAGCCAAAGGATATTGTGAATTGGCTGGTAGTTGGATTGGGAAATATTATGGGTTCTTTTATAGTAGTTGTTTCCAGTAATGTTGATATAGTGGTATTAAACCAAACCCTGTTTGGATTGACAATTCCATTAGCATCGCCACATGCCAAAAACAAGTCTAAATCTCCGTCATTGTCCAAATCGCCGGCTGCCAGAGATATACTTTTAACCATTTCAGGGTTTATAGTGCTTGCAGTGAAATTAGCGTACCCATCATTAAATAATATCTCGCTTTTTTGTGAAAAATCAAATGCATGGCCATGGTTCATGAATATGTCTAAATCGCCATCGTTATCAAAATCGGCGATTATTGGATTATAGGTAAGATAGGATGAGTGATATGGTAGTGGTGCCTCATTAAAATGTCCTGTTTTATCGTTTAGGTATAATTTAACAGGATATATTGTTCCAAGCGCAGGATGGTGATAATTACCCTGGAGTAAGTCCAAATAACCATCGCCATTTAAATCGGCAAATATAACAGTAACAGTATTATACGTTCCGGTTAACTGCTGGTCGCTTACAACAAAGTTTCCGGTTTTATCATTAAAAAGAATAAAATTAGGTCCATTCTGGCACAAAACAATATCTGAATAACCATCATTATTTATGTCTCCGACAGCAAAGTTTTGGGCCAGTATATGTTTGACGACAAAAGTATTTTCAATTTTAAAAGCAGTAGTGTCAATTGAATATATTCTCACAATGGTACTATCTCCGTTACTTTCAATAGTAATTGCTTTTGCCTGATCTAAAGCATTTATTTTTCTATCGAAAGTAATTGACCATCCTTCAAATATATATTTATTTGAAACAGTAAAGTTTGCGTTACCATTGTTGAGCCAGATGTGATTATCAATTATATCTAAGTCCCCGTCAAA
>JAHEEB010000394.1 GCA_024640925.1 Bacteroidota bacterium
ATGGTATTGTCGCTTATGGACATGAGAGACGAGCCATCATAAATCATTCCTATAAATGAAGGATAAATTAGATTACACCCTGGTTGTAATACTAAAAGTGAATCAGGAAAAAGTTGAATACTTCCTTTAAAATCTTTTAAGACATATATTTCGGGGGCACTAAGAATAATATTGTTCAGTCTGGCAGAACCGTCTACGGAAATACTTTTTTCAGAACGAATAATAATGTTGCCGTTTAAATTTACATCAGCAAGTGTAATTTTACCAGAACTATAATAAATATGGGTAGAATCAAAAAAACTGACAGAGCTGTTTTCAGGAATTTCGGAACCACATTCTTCTGAAAATGCAAAGGAATTTCTGTGTCCAATATCATATAAACTTTTTGTGAATTCATAAAACTCACCTAATACGTTGGGAAAGCTTTTCTTACTATGTCTTAATGTATCGGATGGAACTATTTTACCGGTAAAATTTTCTCTTTTTAAATAAGCTCCGGGGACATAGATATCACCCTTGAGAGTTGTATTTCCCTTAACTGTAATATATCTGTTATCATCGAAAATATAGACCGATCCGTGAGCATCTTTCAAGGAGCCCAGAAAGAAGGCTGTTTTTTTCCTGTAAATACTATTTTCTGCCTGTGCAAAAAAAATTTCATATGCTCCCCAGTTCTTCTTTTCGATCAAAACACTTTCTTGAGAATCTTTAAAAGGTTTGACAGATATTGGATTCGCATTCTGCAATAATAGCGGGTCTGCCTGATAACAGACGAATGCTGACAGACAGTTATTTTTAAGGTCAATACTTATTTTACTTTTTATGATACTTTGGTTATGATAAAACCTAAGCAGAAAATAACTTCCCGTAAAAATATAAATGAATAATGATACGAACAGAGCATAAAGAATTGTCCGGGCTTTAAACATTTTTCTTATTCCTTTGTTGAGATTTATCTTTTTTCAGGGAAATAGTCCCAACCTTTGAGAAAAATTTCTTTATAGCTGTTTTAAACTTACTTTCCGGCTTATCTGGCTCTGGTATTGGAGGAACTTCGGATTGTACGTTTTCTTGCTTTTTTGATTGACGTTTTAAAGAGGCATCATCTTTTCTTTTTTCCTTTTCAATTCGTTTCGATTCAGATTTCTTTTCTTTTTCCTGTTTCTTTGTTTTAGTCAGTTTCTCCTTTTCTTCCTTCTTTTGCATATCGGAACTTCTGATAAGCTTTCCACGACTATTATAAATAAATACTTCTTTCATTATCCCATCGTTCCATTCTTCGGTTTTAATGAGCTGTCCTTCGTTGTTCCAGTAATTCCATGTATTGTTGGGTAGTCCATCATTCATATACCCTTTTCTGATCAGGTTTCCTGCAGTATTAAAAACTTCATATGAACCATCGAGTAAAGAACCTGAATATCCACCTTTATTTGAATGGATTTCGTTCATACTGAACCAAAAGTATATTTTAGTATTATCGGGCTTTTTATAATCCTTCTTACTGGTAGAAATGACCGCATAAATAACAGAATCAGGTGAAGTCACAATTATCTGGCGGGACTTTTTCTCCGTTGCTGACGGCTGACTAAATACGTAAAACGTATTGCTAATAAGAGCAATTATGAAAAGTAATTTTCTCATTTGGCTTTATAAAAAGTTTTTAAACAGTTTTCTTTTTTAAGAGTAATGGAATCCTTGTAAATTCTGGTAATCAGATAATCTTTAATTAATTCATTTTCCTTTACAATAAAACTTTTCCCCTTAATTTTTAGTAAGGCAGTATGTCTATTATCCTCCTTGTTTTTAATCAATCCGCCGAACTTTATTTCTTCCCATACACAATCCTTTTGCTTTTTTTGGTTTGGCTTCGGTTTAGTGGGGGTAAGGTTTTCCTTGCTTTTCCTATCTGGAGCAGAAACCACCTCATGTTTTAGAAAAGGATCGATATAATTTAATTTTAATGAAAAAGTATCAACAAGAGTTGATTTTTCTGTTATTAGAACAGTTGAATCAGACATTATTATCGAAGTAGAAGATTTACCAAAAAAAGTTTTATATATTTTATAAAAAATCAATGCCCAGAGAATTACAACAGCAATAATCAGTATTATTCGAAGTTTCCTTTGATTCGTTCCTTTTTCTGCCTGTTTCATTGAATAGTAATTGTTCTTGTAGTGCTATAACTGCTTGAATTGCCTGCCATATCATAACATTTTACTCTCCAGTAATATGTAGCTGCCGTTTCAAAAGTTATGATTGACTCTCCATTTGTTGATTTTTTTGTATAGGATATTGTTTTAAAATCTTCATCAGAAGCGACAGATATACTGTCGTAAACCGGAGAACCAATGTCATCGGCAACATCCCAATAGAAAACTACTTCTTTGGTGGTGGAACTACTTTTATCTTCAGGAGAATCTAATTCCGGCTTTCCTGGTGCAGTAAGATCAATTGTTAGTTTTTTATAGGAAAATCCGGAATATATATTGTTGATGATGCCCTGAACTCCCCAGCAATAAGTTCCTTCAGACAAGATTAATGAAATTGTTTTGGATTGAATAATCATACTGGTATCGATTACATCATCATCCCAGTTACCCTTTTTTAAATCAAACCTGTATTTTTCTGCTTCCTGTAGAGAACTCCATGTAAATGTAAGCGATGTGATGTTGGAGTATTCGCTGCTTGGAGAGGTTAGAACGGGCATAAGGTTTTCAAGAGTACCTGAACTGTCAATCTGTATTCTGAATGTATCGGAATATGCAGAACTGTAATAGTTTTCTGCAATCACAAACCAAAAATAATTTCCTTCCAGGAGATTGTAATTAAATTCGTTTGTTGTCAGGTTTGTATCCAATTTAATCGAGAACGAATTATCAGTAGATTCAGAAAAAACCTGTAAACGATAGCTATCAGCATCATCAACCAATTTCCAACTGAAATTTTGTGCAATTGTTCCAGTAATTGTATTGTTTTGCGGCGCTAGCAGCTCAACCTTTTCATCATTGATGTCATCGACAAAGAATCGTTCACAAGAAGTGAAAGCAAGAGCAAAAATTATCAGAATGAATATTGATTTACTTTTGTGCAATTTCAATATTCTGAAGCAAGATTTCGGCATATAATTTTTCATTCATTGTTCCTCTCATTTTTTTCAACTTAAAACATGCAGATCTTACTCTGCTTACTTTTTCCTTTGTTTCAAGCAAATATAAATAGTTAATCAGCGACTTGAAATCACTGTTTAATGTAAGCTGATTTGTATATATGTTCATATTGCCATCGGAATAGATACTACTTTTTGGAAATTCCCAAATTTTTACCATATCAGTATTCGGATCGCCAAGAATGGATTTTATTATTTTCTCGTGCAAATCGGTATGTGAAATTGTACTTCCCAGCATGGAATTTAGCTCTGTTAGTTTATTTTCAAGGATAATTAAACGCCTTGGAGCATCTTTGCCCGATTGAATGTCTGTTTGTACGGTTAGGTACTCGTGTCGGAGAGCAACTGTCTTTTTTATGTTTAGTTTATATATTACAATGAGCATGAGCATAAAGACAGCAAGGGTACCATAGAATTTAGTTTTATATGTTAGCTGGTTGAACATGTTATTTTCTTTTAATTAAAAGTTCTATGGTAAATGATATGTTTTCTGTGCCTGTTATACTTTTATAATCGGTAATATCAGAATCTTCAACCCAATTTTCTTTAGATAATCCGGAGACAAATACATCTAATTGAGAGGGAGAAGTTTTTCCTTTAATAATTATCTTGTTTTGTTCGTAAAGCACTTCCGTTTTATCTTTTATATCATTTTTAGGTGGAAATATCAGTAGCTCCGAGAGCGTCATTTCTTTTGGTACGAGAGATGCAATGCAATCGGCATAATAGGATATACGGGTATTATATAAAAGGTTATTTCCACTTAAGTAAGTTTCTTTTTTATTTATCTCTGAAGAAAGAACAGAAATCCTCTCAACCGATTTCTTATTTTGACGTAGAACTGGACCTGCCTCAGATATTTTAGAAGAGTAATTACTAAATACCATAAAATTTATAAGCAACAGGCTGAAAATAAAAGTGAGAGCTATCAGGGCAAATCGTTTGAATAAAAAGAAATAAGTAAATTCATCTCTGCGATTTTTAATCAACTCATCAATATTTCCGGTAACTATTGGTTCATGAGTGAAGTGTCTGGCAGACATACCAAACGCACTGATTAGATTACCAGATATATTATCTTCTCCAATTTTGTGAAATGATACATTATCAGATGGTTCCTGCTCAATTTTTAATGTATTACCAAGAGTTAACTTATAATTGGTTGAGACTATCTGTGGGTCTTTTATAAGATCTCCCAGACTTATTACAGAATAAGGGCCAAGTAATATTTCAATAATGTAAAGTCCTGATTCTTTTAAAGTTTCAATTACATTATCGAGTAATTCTTTCCGAATAACACTAATAAATAGTTCTTTATCTGTACCCGATGTTAATATCTGAAAATACAGTTTTGAAGCATCGAATCCGGGTATTACCTGAGAAAGGATTTTTATTTCACTGGCTTCAAGCATGTCGGCAAAATGTTTTTTATGAATGATACTTCTGCCATTAATACTTACTAAAATTGGAAGTTTGTGAAGATTTTTTTCTTTAAAATGATTGAAATCAGTAAGGTTCTCACTACTATCTTCGATATGTAAAGTATTGCGAATTTTCTTAATGAGAACATAAGAAAACTGCAATTTGTCGTTATCTAAAACCAGATCGATCCCAACAAATTTATTTGAAAATTTCAGCTCGATTTTTTTTAAGATCGAAAGCATAAGTTTTAATAGATTATTGTTGGACGAATAAAAATGCTCAGTTTACTGTTCTTTTTTGCTTTGGTCCTCGAACTAAAAAACCATTTTATAACAGGTATTCTGGATAAAACAGGTGTACCTGATGACACATCCTGATCGGTAACTTTGTCTAAACCTCCCAGCAAAACCATTTCCTGGTTTTTTACCCTGATCATCGATTCAAAACCCCTGGTAATAGAACCAGGAGGAGCATCAGCCTCATTATCGGTTTGAAATTCAGCCTGTGACACTTTTATATCAAGGGTTATATTTTCGTCGCCAGAGACCATAGGCTTAATGGT
>JAHEEB010000395.1:0-1729 GCA_024640925.1 Bacteroidota bacterium
AATCAATCCAATAAATAGAATAGCTTTCGGCTCCTTTTATTTCAGCAAGAGCCGAACCTGTTTCTCCGGAACACTTTGCATTGTATGCAGTAACAGACACATTGAGTATGGAAGTACTGTCAATATAGAAATTTCGGGTTATAGTACACTCGCTATGTCCGGTCGGATAAGCAGAAACAACGTATGTAGCAGCCATCGATTCTGAAATAGTGAATGGTACATCTTCGGTAGCCTGAGAAGGACCATATACCACAACTGAAGAACCATCAGTATTTAGTCGCGAAACCGAAACCATATATTGTGTAATATCGTTGAAACACCCGGAATAAGAACGGTTGTTTACAGTAACCTTAACACTCTTCGGTTCATTTTTCCGGCATTGTTTGTAAATACCATTGCTTTGGTCAAAAGAAATTGCATTGGCTGATGTATAAAAAGATGTTGTATATGGATTAGCCTGGCATTCATCGCGACTGGAATAAAGCATTAGTTTGTAACTCTGACCAACAACAGCCGACGCCGATACAATTACAGCTGTACCAAAAGTACCTGTTTGGTCTGTGGCAAAAAGATTTACTCCGGATGTATTCTGTAAATTAAAGTGATATGTTTCTCCGACAATAGCATTGGTGCGTGTTGCCGTAATTTTAAATCGTGTTGTTGCGACATCGCCAATAGTATAGGTGCATAATGCCGGTTCGATACAGAATGTTGCAGATGGCCCGTTGCTTCCTACAGTAGCATTGGCATTAACAACGCAACCATTGGTATCGGTAATACTCAATGTATGTTGTCCGGAATATAAGTCAGACACGGTAGTCAGGTTGGTCCCAAGGTGGCTCATCGTTGTTTTTTCGGGATATACAATGAGTCTATATGGCGATTGGCCGTTCGAAAGAGTGAAAGGAATTTCACCATCGTTTATAGTCGGACAGCTAACTGCCACTGGAGTGCCAAGAGTTATCGACGGCAATGGATTTACGGTAACAGAAATGTTATTCGTAGCAGAACAACCGTAAATGTCGGTAATGGTAACACTTTGGTTAAATGAAGATGCGGGAATAAGATGCAACTCAGGAGTACTTCCTGTATTTGGTAATGGCCAGTTGTATGTTGGCGTTGCTCCCGAAGGATTTGAACTTACATTAGCAGTAAGGACTATATTTGTTCCAGAACAGATTTCTCCGGTTGGCGATGCAGTAATGGAAACTGCCGGAAGCTCCCGGAAAGTAATGGTATTGGTTGCAGTTGTTGCACAACCGTTGTCGGAAAGAGCAGTATATAAGAACGTATATAAGCGGGCTTCCTTCTGGTTCGGGTAAATTGGAGAGTTAATTGTACCATCGTCATATGTAAGAGAACCTCCCGAAGGGCTGACAAGAGCCGTAAGGTCTAAAGCAGAGGTAACCTTACAAACATTATTTAACCAACCCGGCCATGTAACTGTATACCCGTTTATTGTGAAACTTTTTTGAGAACTAGCAGAGCAATATGAATTGGAAACAGTGTAGTTTATAGTGTAGCTTCCTCTTGAACCATTGGGGAAACTGAGTGATGATGTTCCATTGCCATTAGATGCAATATGTGAATACCCACTGAATGTTCCTCCATTGACCACCGGGGTGAGGGTTACAGAACCTGAGCCAACAGCCAGTGGCAAAACTTCCAAATAAAATGATCATTTGGACATTTCTATCAGTAGAAATAACCTTCTTTAGGAGTTCTATCT
>JAHEEB010000395.1:1739-5143 GCA_024640925.1 Bacteroidota bacterium
ATTGACCACCGGGGTGAGGGTTACAGAACCTGAGCCAACACAATAAGCGCTGTTTTCGATACCTGAGAAGCTGGCATCGGGCAAATCATGAACCACAAGAGTGATAGCATCTCCAAGGATAGCGCCGGAACAACTGTTTGCATCGGTGACTGTTCGTAAGGTATATGTGCCGGGAGAAGTGATGGGTTGCGAATAAGTGCTGGAAACAATACCTGTTATATTAATTTCAGAAGCATTGCTTGTATTCATATTTACATCAATAACCACATTCCACTTGCTGGTTCCGGTGAGGGTAATGCCCAATGAACCCGTTTGACCATCGCAAATGGCAACAGCCTCACTGAGAGTTGCTGTAACCGCAGGGTATATAGCAAGAGTATAAGACCCTGCCATGGTGCGGTAGCATTCAGAATCGCTGCGTTTGGCACGTACAGTGTATATGCCTGGCGAAGTTAAACCAGTCCATGAAAGAGAACTGTTTGTGCCATCTACTGTTTTATCGGATAGCACAGAACCATTAAGTAAAAGCTGGTAAAGAGTGCTATCCTGTGAGCCGGAAAGAGTAAGTGAAATTCCATTTAAATCGTTGGCGCAGATATGTCCCGAACCACTGGTAAGATTAAATGATTCGATAACAGGGTGGAAATCGATACCTGTTTCAGAATCTACCGGATCAAAAGCTGTTGTTACGCATGCATCGGACAGTGAAGATATACTATAAAGACCGGCGCTGGAAACATATAAGGTTGTTGAATACCCTGCCGATTTAATAACAGGACTTTCATAATTTGAAGATTCGTATTTAAAAAGAAAAGGAGGAGTACCTGTAAAGGCAACCGCTAAAGGAGCTTTTTGCCCATAACAATAAGTACCCGAACCACTTGTTGAGGCGGTTGGTGAAAGGCCAACAGCAATAGTTCTGGAAGTTGATACATTGGAACACCCTGAAGCTGAAACAGAGAGGCTAATTGTGTATGTTCCGGAAGAGTAATAGCTATAACCCGCAAGGATATCAGATATAAGAGCACCATCACCCATGCTCCAGCTATAGGTTTGAGAGGATGACAGATAGCTGCCAATTGCACCAAAAGTCACACTGGTATTCATACATGTTGAAGCGGGACCGCTAATGCCTGTTAGAGTAGGACAAGGAACATTAATTGTGTATGTATAACTCGAAATACCAAAAGCACCATAGCGCGAAGCAGGGTTGGTGACAACACAGTAATAACTGCCAGCATCGTCAGGAGTGCCTGAGGTAATACTATATATGTTGCTGTTGGCAGCAGAAGCAATAATCACGCTATCTTTGTACCAGGTATATACATTGCCGGTTACAGTATCGTCTATATTCAAATCGATGGTATATGAACTACCCACGGCAATACTGGCACTGGTAGCTTTTCCAACCTGAGCCTGAGGAATATAAATATAAGTAGTTGGTGTCTGGGTTACGTAAAGTAAGTCTTCGAAAGTAAAAGCATTATTACTCAGATCGAGGAGGGTAAGAGAAGTTAAACTTCCAAAAGTAGAAGGAATATTTTCCAGCTTATTTCCATTTAAATTAAGAATTTGAAGATAAGTCAGATCCTTTATTTTAGATGGAATAGAACCGGTAAGATTGTTTGAAGGAAGTTCAATAGCAGTAACATGTCCGTTTGTAACCGTTATTCCTTTCCATTCGTTTGGCAAACCAGTAAACCAGGGTTCGACGTTATTCAGTGTACTTGTCCATGAATTACCACCGGTACTGGAGTATAGGGCTCTTAGAGCATCATATTCTGCACAAGGTATTCCGTATATTGAGTTACAACCTGTAATTTCGAAAACAGAGCTCATTTCAGAAGTGTTTTCGCCATTCGGAGAGTTATAACCAGCTGCATCGGTAATGGAGGCAATTACATAATCGGTAGTAAGTCCCGAATAAGACCAAGTTCCATTGGAACTAACTATAGCAGAGCCAATGAATTCGCTGGCTTCCCTGCCTGTAGAATCAGAACGGAAAATTTCAACTACATCTCCAATATGACCTGTTGCTGTATTAATGGTGCCCGAAAGAGTGAGAGTTGCGGCATCGAAAGAAGAGATGATGGGAGGGAGTTTACCTGAGTTGACATGAGAGATAGTAGGGCCTTCTTCGCCAAAATAATCGAAATAAATAGGTTTTGTATTACTATAAATAATGTTCTTTGATATTTTGTTATAAACAGAGGGATTTCCGTAATAAAGAGGTGCTAAGCGAAACCCATAATTACAATTCTCTATCACATTATTATTAAAATTAGAATTTTCATTTCCCTCAATAATATTTATTCCATATAATGTAGGTGAACCAGATGTATTGCTAGATATAATGTTCCCGATAATGTTAATGTTATTTGACCATTTACATAAAATAGCAGAATTTATCTGATTAAGATTAAAAATATTTTTTTCATTTGTTTCCAAACCTCCAATTGTTACATTTTCTGCATCAAAACCAATCACCACACATTCAAAATAAGCTGAATCCGTGGGCAATAGAGTATTGTTAACCAAGAATGTATTATTTTGAATAATAATTTCTTTGATCGAAGAACCACCATCAATTTTTATAACGGACCCTGGAAAATTTTCTGCATTTAAACAGGTGAAATTGTTCCCACCGAGAATAGGAGAGCCAATTATAACACTTGTATTGGAAAACTCAAATATATTGAAACTTAGATAAGCATCATTATTTATAATATTATTACCATATATTTCAATGTTTTGTGCATCAATACCTTGCACTACTCCATTTATAATATTATTTTCAAGTAATTTAATGTTATTATGATTACTCACAACGACTCCGCAATTTACAAATTCAATTCCTTTAAATGTTACATTATTAGCATTTATTGCAAAACCAGAATTGTGGGGTAATGGTCTAATCTTAACCTTTTCTGACAAATTAGAACCGTCTATAATAACAGACTTATTAATTTCTGCTTCATACTCATAAATGCCTGTATGCCAGTCAAAAGCTATTTCCTGCCCTGCAAGCGATTCACAGAAAAGTATTTTATGTGGAAGATTTTCGCTACTGGCATTTGATTGAGTAAGGGCTTCGTAGAATGAACCTGCGCCGGTGTTGTTTGTGTTTGTGACATAATAAATTCCTTTATAACTATTGGTAGCTGAAGAACTAATTTCGGCGCTTGTTGTTCCAACACATCCATCATACCCAATTACAGATAAATGAAAAGCTGTTGCAACTTCAGCAATTAATGTAGGATCATATCCTAAAAGCACATCATCGTTGTATTCTCCAGTCAGAGGAGTAGTATATTCATCATCATCATTGTTATCTATAAACCAAGTATACGATTTGTAGGTTTTACTTGTACCTAAAATAATTGAATCATTTACATAGGTACGAT
>JAHEEB010000396.1 GCA_024640925.1 Bacteroidota bacterium
TATTTGTAAGAATTTATACTTAAAAAATGGAGCTCAGGTTACCTATTCTTTCAAAAAAATGATTTTTATTCATGTAATTTTTTTTTCCTGTAAATAAAAATATTTGATCAACTTAGCTTCTGAAAGGTTTTCCACCATATTTCCGGAACCTCATGGTTACATGCTTTTAAATAATCGTCGTATGAACATGCAACCATAACTTTCGTTTCATCTTTCATATTAGGTATTTCAAGCCACCAACGTTCCGTAAGCATACTCTTATAAAATGTCATCTCAAAATCAAGGTCGGTATGGCCAACAATAAAGGTTTTAAAGTTTGAATTATCACTTACCGGTACCTCTACTACCCTAAAATCAAGTCCTTCGATGAAATGCCAAATCATTTGTGCTGCAAGAACCGAAGTATGATTGTTTGTATCGTGTTTGGGATTGGTTTCAAATATTCCAAATAATCTGACTAAATCACTTACTCCAGCATAGCGGGCAATTTGGCAAGCCTCTTCTGCATAAAAACCATTTGGTGAAGGCCTGAAGTGTCCTGGAGCGTCGGATTGCCTTATAGCCCCCATATCAAAACTTACTATATCCGTATCACGCAGGTAGGGTTCAATTTTTTTTAAGTCATCTCTGATTTCACCTAAACGAATGGCATCATGAAATAATTTACCAATAAATTCGATATTATATTTTTCGGTGAGATATGCCTGATGCCCAATGTTCATAAATTTAAACAAAGTCCTTTTCTTCAATAATATTTCAAATAGATAGGAATCGGAACTGGGTTTTAGTACTTCTCGCTGAGAGTCGATTCGTGAGTCAAAAACAACCAGGTTTATTTTTTCCTGGTAATTTTCAAAAGCTTGAAAAACAGGCAAAGTTAATTCCTGGGTTCCACCTATTATTATAATAGTAAGATTGGCACAAAGAAGTTGATAAACTAAATCTTTAAGAGCAAAGTAAGTGTCAATGTAAGTGTTTCCAGGCTTTAGGTTCCCCAAATCAACAACTTTAAGTTTGTTAGAGGGACTTATTAGCTTATACAGCTCACTTCTTATATTATTAGGTGCAAGAGCAGCACCTTTATTATATGAATTCCTGTCTTCGGGTACGCCAAGCAATGCCAGATTATATCGACTAAGATCCATAATCCTGTTGCTTGCAGTATGTATATTTATTGTCTTACTAAACAGCTCTTCACATTGTAAATAATATTCCTCAGGTTTATCAAGTTCAACAGGATCAAGGTAGTCTGTTAGTTCCATATGATGGTTTATTTTTTCTTCGTTTTTGTTTTCTTTTTATCAGAACCTTGAATGATTTTTAAACAGTCTTCTTTTGATAAATCTTTTGGTTCGATTTCTTTAGGTATTTTAAAATTATTCTTTTTATAAGAAATATATGGGCCCCATCTTCCATTTAGTATCTGTAATTCTGGTTCATCCTCAAAAACCTTGATATACTTATTCTTATCCTTTTCTCTTTTTTCTTCAATTAGTTCAATAGCTCTTTCATGAGTGATAGTATAGGGGTCATCAATGTTTTTCTTCAAAGAGACAAATTTATTATCATGCCTAATATATGGACCAAATTTGCCCACAGACACAATTATTTCTTTGTCTTCGTAGGTTCCGACATTTCTTGGCAATTGAAATAAGTTCATAGCCTGCTCAAGGGTTATCGTTTCTAGTTGCTGGCCTTTAATCATACTGGCAAAGCGCGGTTTTTCGCCTGATGTCTCTTCTTTTTCGCCGATTTGTATAACAGGACCATATCTCCCCATACGGGCAAAAACAGGTTTACCTGTAGCCGGATCGTTTCCTAGTAATCTTTCACCTTTAGAATATTCAGAAACTTTCAATGTTTCTTCAACTTGTTTGTGGAATGGTTTATAAAAAACATCTATCATTTTTTTCCATTCCATTTTTCCGGCAGCAATATCATCAAATTCTTTTTCGACAGTAGCTGTAAAACTAAAATCCAAAATTTCTTTGAAATGTTCAATTAAAAAGTCGTTCACAATCACACCTATATTATCAGGGAATAATTTGGACTTTTCAGTTCCTGTTATCTCGGTACGAACCTCGCTTTTAATTTCATTGCTAACTAAGGTGAGCAACTGATATTTACGTTCCAAACCTTCGCGGTCTTCTTTAAGAACATAGCCCCTGTTTTGAATTGTAGAGATGGTAGGGGCATAAGTAGATGGACGGCCAATACCTAGTTCCTCCAATTTACGTACAAGGCTGGCTTCGGTATATCTGGGAGGATGTAATGTAAACTTCTGGACTGCTGTAATGGATTTACGTAAAAGAGATTGTCCAATTTTCACAGCAGGAAGAAGACCCGTTTCTTCCTCTTCATTTTCATCGTCAGTTGATTCGATATAAACTTTCAGAAATCCCTCAAATTTAAGTACTTCTCCTTGTGCAACAAAAATTTCCGAAGTATTTGATACATTAATATCAATGGTTGTGCGTTCCAGTTTTGCATCACTCATCTGTGAAGCAATTGTTCGCTTCCAAATTAGTTCATACAATCTCTTTTCATTATTGCTTCCTGAAATTGAAGATTTTTCAAAGTATGCAGGTCTGATTGCTTCATGAGCTTCCTGAGCACCTTTTGATTTCGTCTTAAACTGGCGTACTTCCGAGAATTCCTTCCCGAATTCTTTTTCAATTATAGCTTTGGCAGCATTTATTGCTAAATCTGATAGATTTACCGAATCGGTACGCATATAAGTAATAAATCCCGATTCATATAATCGTTGAGCCAATGTCATAGTCTGCGATACCGAGAAACCTAATTTTCGGCTGGCTTCCTGCTGCAAAGTAGAAGTAGTAAAAGGTGCCGCAGGAGATTTTTTTGAAGGTTTTGTAGTAACATTTTTTACAGAAAAAGCAGCGGTTTTACACTTTTCAAGAAAAGCTTTAGCCTCGGCCTCCTTAATAAACCGTTTATTCAATTCACCTTTTAATAAACCTTTAGCGCCTTCAACATTAAAATCGCCCTGAACACGAAAAGCAGAGGTTGATTGAAATGAATTGATTTCCCTTTCTCTATCAACAATAAGACGTACAGCTACACTTTGAACCCTTCCGGCAGACAAAGAAGGTTTTACTTTTTTCCATAGAACAGGCGAAAGCTCAAAACCCACCAACCTGTCAAGAACTCTTCTGGCTTGTTGCGCATTTACAAGGTTTTGGTCGATTGCACGAAATTGTTTAATCGAATCTTTTATAGCCTTTTCTGTAATCTCGTGAAAAACAATACGTCTGGTTTTGTCTTTCGACAGTTTTAACTCTTCTGACAAGTGCCATGCTATAGCTTCTCCCTCGCGGTCCTCATCGGAAGCTAACCAGATAGTCTTCGCTGTCTTCACAAGTTTCTTAAGTTCGGCAACTAGCTTCTTCTTATCTTCCGGAACAATATATTGTGGATCATAGTTGTTTTTAAGATCTACACCATATTCTTTCTTCGAAAGATCACGAATGTGTCCCATGCTCGACGTCACCTGAAAATCCTTTCCCAGGAATTTTTCAATTGTCTTTGCTTTGGCAGGTGATTCAACAATTACAAGATTTTCAATCATCAATTTCTCATTTAATAAATAAGTAGTCCTGTGCTTTATACTATTTATATATTATTTTCGCGGATTCAAAAGTTTATAAAACTTTATATTCTTTAAAAAACAATTTTCAGCTTAAAAATAAATAATTAATACTTTTATAAAAAAATGTGAGTTACTATGAAAACGAACAAATATGTAAATAAAACTTGTAGCAAATATGAATAAAATTTTTCAATCCAAACCTATCGAATAAAATATGTTCTGTTTATAAAAAGTTTATAATCAAAAAAAACTGCAAAATGAACCTTAAGAAAAACAACCTGATTTTTTGGTCAATATTAGGGACTCCGCTTTTTGTTATTATTGTGTTGTTTATTTTGGCATCAACAGGTAATTTGGGATACATGCCCCGAATTGAAGATTTGGAGAATCCGAAAATTAACCTGGCTACCCAGATTATTAGCGATGATGGACAAGTTTTAGGATCAATCTATACAAAAAACCAAAACCGTACCTATATTGAATACAACCGGTTACCAAAAAGCCTTGTTACGGCACTTATTGCTACCGAAGATATCAGGTTTTACAACCATTCAGGGATTGATTTCAAAGGTACAGCCAGAGCTTTCTTCTTACTTGGAACAAAGGGTGGAGGAAGTACTATTACTCAGCAACTTGCTAAACAGCTTTTTCATGAACAGGCACTAACTTTTAGTGAGAGAATTAAACAAAAATTCAAAGAATATATTATTGCTGCCAAACTTGAGCGTTCATATACTAAAGACGAGATTATTGCTCTTTATTTCAATCAGTACGATTTTCTTTACAATGCTGTTGGAATTCACTCAGCTAGCCAGATTTATTTCAATAAATTGCCCGACTCACTTAAAATTGAAGAAGCTGCTGTTCTTGTGGGTATGGCAAAAAACCCATCCATTTATAATCCTAAACGGTTCCCAGAAAATTCACTGAACAGACGAAATACTGTTTTATCACAAATGTATAAATACGGGTTTATTACAAAAGAAGTACTGGATTCTTTAAAAACTCTGCCTTTAAAAATCACTTACAGACCAGCAAGTCATAACGTTGGCCCTGCAACCTATTTTCGCGAATATATTAAACAATATATGACCTGCAAAGAACCAAAACGCAAGAATTATAGTAACTATAAATCGTTCCAGGAAGATTCTGTGCTTTGGATTGAAGATCCTCTCTTTGGATGGTGCAATAAAAACTTTAAACCCGATAGTAAAACTCCTTATGATATCTATACAGATGGTTTAAAAATTTATACAACGATTAATTATAATATGCAGCTTTATGCTGAAGAGGCGGTTCGGGCACATATCGGAGGTTACCTTCAAAAAGAATTCTTCAAAGAAAAGAAAGGAAAAAAGAGAGCACCTTTTTCGCCAAAGTTAACAAACCAACAAGTAGATGAAATAATAAAATCGGCAATCAGACAATCTGATAGAGGAAAGATGCTATTTAACAAAGGTATGTCTCTGGAATCGATATACCGGGCATTTAAAAAACCTGTTGAAATGACCGTTTTTGACTGGG
>JAHEEB010000397.1 GCA_024640925.1 Bacteroidota bacterium
GTAGGTACAACCAGGTTGAAATCAGATATAACAAAATCAGGATTTAAGCTGTTTGGCGATGTTGATTTTGAGTCGGTGGCGCCCAAATGTAGTTATATTACTCCGGTTCCGGGTGGCGTAGGCTTAATGACCATAGTATCGTTATTGTTAAACACCTTGAAAGCAGCAAAAGGGGATGTTTATTAGCTTAATTGAAATATTTTAACTAAATTTATAGAAGTCAATTAGTTGTAAATATTTTAAATAGAAAAGTACAAATGAGCAAAAAATTATTAACCGGTAAAAGCATAATTGGATAGCCTTTTATATCAGTTATGAGATCTTTTTGTTAATATTTGTACATATAAATGTAAAACATAATTTACTACTTTTAATTTGCACGTAAAGTAAATAGGTAATGCAGGAGAGTTTTGAACATTTTTATGAAGAAGATAGTCTCTACCATGCGATAAACAGGTTCGAAGATATGATCAAATCAAATTCGACCTGTTATTTCGACGTGTGTGAATTTGAAGTAATAATTGATTATTACCTCGACCAGCATAATTTTAAAGTAGCTGAAGAAGCTGTATGTGTGGGTCTTAACCAACATCCGGCATCTGCTGAAATAAAATTCCGGCTTGCTCAGCTTCATATTCAAAGCGGAAAACCTTCTAAGGGTTTACAATTATTAAGAGATATTGAAAGTTTTGAAACAACGAATTCAGATTTCTTTCTTTTAAAGGGTTCAGCTTTAAATTTACTGGGGAAAAAGGATGAAGCTACTCACGCTTTTGATTTAGCTATAGCATGTGCGGTTGAAAGTAAAGATGATGTAATATTCAATATTGCTTATTCATACATTAATACTCGCCGGTATAAGCTTGCTTTGAAATATCTGAAACTGGCACATGAAATCAACCCGTATAATATTTCTGTAATTCATGAAATGGCGCTTGTTTACGAGCGGGTTGATGATCTAAATTCAAGCAGTATCTTTTATCAGAAATACCTGGATATTGATCCTTATAACGATAATATCTGGTTATGCCTTGGCATGGTTTATTCAAACCTTGGAAATACCGAAAAAGCACTTGAGGCATACGATTTTGCTATAGCCATTCATCCCGATAATATATCAGCTTTATTTTCAAAGGCTAATACACTTGTTACAATCGGCGAAAATAAAGAAGCTATCAAGGTTTATCTCGAAGTTATCGATGAAGAACCCGATAATGTTCAGGCATATACATATATCGGCGAATGCTATGAAAAGCTTACCTTGTACAAGCGTTCAATCTATTATTTTAATAGAGCTCTCCAGATGGATCCCCATTATGGTGACGCTTGGTACGGTTTAGGAATTTCATATTATGAACAAGGCAATCATGCCGAAAGCCTGAAATATTTTAAAAAGGCTAAAAATATAGATCCTGAAAATCCTGATTTCTGGTTTATGCTGGGTGAAGCATACAGAAAGTTGCAAATGCTGGAAAAATCAGCCGAATCTTTTAACAGGGTTGTTGAGCTCGATCCGAATGATCATGAAGCCTGGTTAAACAGGGCCGATTTGAGTTATACCGATAATAATGATTTGAAAGGTGCTATTCGGATTCTAAGTAAGGCATTTGAATTTAATCCTGAAAATTCCGCCATCAATTATCGGTTAGCTGTATATTTTATTATAAATAACCAAAGTAGGTTAGGATACCAGCATTTTGAAAAGGCTTTATCTCTTGATTTCATAGAACATCTCGATTATATTAAAGATATCCCTTCAAAATCTGTTAAATCATTAACAGCACTTATTAACAGATATCGAAATAATAGTAGAAAATAATGAACTATAATTTACCTTTTATCCCTTTAAGACCTGCTAAACCCAGGAAAGAAGGGCTTACAATGATGATGGACAAAGGACTAAGCCTTCGTCAGGTTGAAGATTTTATTGAGTCGTCGGCTGAATTTACCGATTTTGTTAAACTTGGTTTTGGTACTTCTATAATAACAAATAAACTAAAAGATAAACTTAATCTTTATAAACAGGCGAATATAAGACCTTATTTTGGCGGAACCTTATTCGAAGCCTTTGTCGTCAGGAACATGTTCTCCGATTACATGAAATACATTGAAACTTTTGGTCTTGATTTAGCTGAAGTATCTGATGGTTCTATGATGATACCCCATGCAAAGAAACTGGAGTATATTAAAACACTTGCAAAAAATGTAACTGTTATATCTGAAGTAGGATCCAAGATAAAAGGGGTACTTATACCACCATCGGCCTGGGTTGAGATGATGAAAGCAGAACTCGACGCTGGTGCATTTAAGGTTATTGCCGAGGCTCGCGAAAGTGGAACAATTGGTATTTATAATAGCGATGGAAGTGTTAATGAAGCATTAATTAAAACAATATCAGATAATCTTGACCCTTCTTCCATTATATGGGAAGCACCAATCGGCAAGCAACAAGTGTGGTTTGTTAAATTATTTGGAGCCGGTGTAAACCTTGGAAATATTGCACCAGATACGGTTTTTGCATTAGAATGTCTAAGATTAGGCTTACGTGGCGATACTTTCTTTGAGACTTTGCCTGCTGAAATGCAAAAACTAAAACAGATTGATTAATTTAATGGTATTGATTCTGTTTCTAACCTGATGTTAAAAAATACGATCATAAAAAGGATAGAAAAAGAGGTTTTAACCTCTTTTTCTGTTTATGATTGTTTGTTTGAACCTTTTCGATATACAAAAACTAAGATATAGAGGAATGAGAAAATTTGGTTTGATTGGTTTTCCTTTAGGACACTCTTTTTCACAGGGATATTTTACTTCTAAATTTAAGGAAGAAGGAATTATCGATTGCTTATATGAAAACTACCCGCTTCCGGAAATAAATAAGTTAACAGAACTTATTCAATCAAACCAGGATATAGTAGGCATTAATGTTACAATACCTTATAAGGAGCAGGTTCTACAGTATCTAAACGAAATTGATGATGAAGCCAAAGCTATTGGAGCCGTGAATACCATCAAAGTTACACGCGATAAGGGCAATTTCTTTCTGAAAGGTTATAATACTGATGTATATGGATTTAAAGAATCACTGATAAAAGTTTTTACGCCCAAATCTCAACAGGCATTAATACTTGGAACTGGTGGTGCAGCAAAAGCTGTTGTATGGACACTCGAGTCGCTAAATATCAACTATCGTTTTGTATCACGAAATCCAAAAAGAACAGGTGATTACTCATATCAGCAGCTTACCAGGGAAATAATTCAGGAAAATAAGTTAATCATTAATACTTCTCCGGTTGGAATGTATCCGTATACCGACAAAGCACCTGAACTTCCTTACGAAGGAATTGGGCCGGAACATGTTTTGTTTGATCTAATCTACAACCCCGAAAAAACCTTGTTTTTGAAATATGGTGAGCAAAAAAAAGCAACCACATTAAATGGGTTGCCTATGTTATATCTTCAGGCAGAAAAAGCCTGGGAAATCTGGAATAGAGATTAATAGGTTTTATAAGCCATTTCACTAAGCTTCGAGCTCATATTTATGCTTTTTGCACTTGCATTAGAAGGCTTTATCTCAAATTTGAGCTTATCAGCTACAACAATAAAGTTTATGGATGAACCTAAATCAATAGCTCCGCTTTTTTCGGAAATTATCAGAGTACTTTTGCTTCCAAGAGCTTGAATAATTTCAGGGAGCATTTTTGTTTTTGCGAATGGGACAAAAAGTATGTGACAGACGCCAATTTCAGCTGCAGATTCAAATTTTTTAATCATAATTTGTTGACTACCAACCGTTTTGTTTGTTGTGTAATTCTGCAATTCTGTGAGAGTCGTAGAAGCACCAAGAACTCCAATCACGAAGGGCCCTGATTTGTAATTAGATGGCCATTCTATCAATCGCGAGAAGTTATAAATAAACATAGCTTGAGCATTGGGAATACTAGTTTGACCTCTCAGTGCAGAGAGAGCTAAAATCAATGCGAAAAAACAAGCCAATCGTTTCATGATCCCCATTTTCATTTTTGAATGCATAAAGATAATTATTGTTATCAATTGACGAAAAAAAGATTTAAACTAATCAATAGAATAAGGATAAATAATATTTTCTAAAAATAATCCACCAGGTGGAACAGACATACCAGCCGCTGATCTTTGTTTTTTCTCTATTACTGCGCAGAAATCTTCAACACTAATTTTTCTTATACCAACATCAATAAGTGTGCCAACTATAGAACGCACCATGTTCCTAAGAAAGCGGTCGGCTGTGATAGTAAAAACCAATAAATTATTTTCATAATTCCATTTTGCTTCGAAAATTGAACAAAGTGTTGTACTATTATTGGAATGAAGTTTACAAAAGCTTAAAAAATCATCGTAAAGAAGAAGCTTACATGCTGCCTGGTTCATCAATTCCACATCCAGCTCTTTATAATATTGCCAGATATAGTCGCTCAAGAAAATTTCTTTGTAGGTTGCAATATAGTATTTATAAGTTCGTTTTATAGCATCGAATCGTGCATGTGCTCCGGGATGCATCTTGTGAATTGAATGAACTACAATATCGCGTGGCAGTATACTGTTAAGTTTATAAATAATGGAGGGATTTTTATGAAGGATTTCATTTCCTGAATCGAAATGGGCAAAGAAATTTCGAGCATGAACTCCTGTGTCAGTCCTGCCTGCACCTACAAATTTTATGTCTTCACGAAGTAATATTTTAGATGAATCTTCTAAAGTTTTTTGAATACTCAATTCGTTAGGCTGTTTCTGCCAACCGTTATATCTGGTACCTTTATATGAAAGATGTATGAAATAGCGAACCATAAGTCTCCAAATTTAGCTATTATTAATTGTAATTTGATGATTTTTAAACCTTAACATTTTTTAACAATACAAAAGCCTTTGTGATACAGCGTTTTGACATATTTTGTGTTTTGCATTCTGCAAACGAGTATCAAAAATTATTATTTTCGGTGCAAAATTCGATAAATCATTGTAGACATGAGCCAAGAGAATATTAATATTCGAGAAATCAACGAAAAAATTCAACAGGAAAGTTCGTTCATTGATCTTATAAATATTGAGATGAAAAAAGTAATTATTGGTCAAACAAAACTGATCGATG
>JAHEEB010000398.1 GCA_024640925.1 Bacteroidota bacterium
CGAAGACAATTCTAATATTAATTTTAATTTATGCATCAATATCTCATTTTTCACATTTATTAATTGGTTCAGTTATAATAATCATTGTATTGATTGTTAAGGTTTTATTTAAAAATAAATTAACGAACATTTCTTTTAAAAGAATTTTTATTGTTTCTGCTTTTGTTTTTTCTGGCTGGCTGGTATTACCTGGCATTAATTTTCTGGTCGAAAAACAATTTATACTATCGAAAGGATCTCATGTTTTTTTAATGGCACATTTATGTGAAACTGGAATTCTACATAAATTTCTAGATGAAAACTGCACAAAACCTGAATTTCAAGAATGCAAATTGTGTAATTATAAGGATTCCTTGCCCAGTGACCTGGCAACTTTCATTTTTGCAGAAAACAATATTCCAAAAAAAACGGGTGGTTGGGAAGGTTGTAAGAAAGAATATAATAAGATAATAATTTCTACTTTAAAACAACCTAAATACTTAGGGTTAAATATTTATCGTTCCTTTAAATATGGACTTATTCAGCTCACAAAAAATGATATTGGTCAGGGATTATCTGCTTATAATGAAGGTAGTGCTCCTTATTTGGTGATTGAGAGGAGATTTAAATATGAATTAAACAACTATTTAAATAGCAGGCAAAATATTTGGAATGGTGCGACCATGAATCTGAAACCCTTAAATTCAATACATTTAAAGTTATTAATATTATCCTTATTCATTGTAATTCTTTTATTTACTCACCCAATTCTGTTAAAAGTCGATTCAAATTCAAAAGCCTTCTTACTATTTATTATTCTATCAATTTTAGTAAACTCTTTTATAACAGCAGGTTTAAATTCGCCATGTGAAAGGTTTCAAGCAAGAGTAGTATGGTTACTACCATTTTCAATTATTATATTAATTGTAAAAAACTATGCGTTAATTTCAAAAACTATTTATAATGCTCTGTTTAAATCATGGTTTAAAAACAATGATCAAATGAAAATTGAATAAAATATAATATTTTATTGTAATATTATAAAAATGGTAGAGACAAGGCATGCCTTGTCTCTACCATGAACAAATTATTTCACCTTCACCCTTATTCCTTCGGAATGGCTTGCAAATTCTGGTGCATACATGCATTGAATTGTTGTAATACCATTGGAGAAATCGCCTTTTTGCGATACTCTTAAAGGGTATTCAAAAACGTAGGTACCTTTTGGCAACCAGCCTATAAAGAAATTGGTAGCCAGGTCTCGTGGACTTTCATAATAATAGAGTCCATCCTGGAATTTGTACCTTGAAAGGGTTTCCACAGGCTCGAAAGCTGCAGCCCGCATATCCTTCATATGCACGTATTCCATGGTGCGGTCGACCCTGAGCTCAATTCTTACTTTTATAAGATCGCCTGGGTGAAGTTCTGTGTTCTCGGTGACTGGCGTAATAACTGGGCCATTATCGGTGTTTACCTGCAGGAATAATTGTTTATTCAGCTTCAACGGAGTTTCAGCCGGAGTAATTTTATCGAGTTGCTCGAAATACTGCCAGTAAACGGCACCCCAGGCTACACCATCATCTGTTTTGGTAACCGTAATGTTACCCATTTCCGGTTTCATTTCAGCAGCTATCCATGCTGTTTTAAAGTATCCGGTGCCTGCTTCTACTTTTGCATCGGGACGTTTAGATGGATCGATAAGCTCCCCTCCTACTTTGATTTGAACCTGTGCATCGCTGGTCAGCAAATCGGTTCCACGGCGCAGCAAAGCATAACAAGCTTCGCTGGTTGCCTTGGTAGTCTTCCAATCCTGGGTTTGCTTCTGCTTTAAAAGCCATACTTTGAGGTCTTCAACCGATTTAATATCATTAGCAACCTCGTCATAAACTTCAATCATCAATGCCTGGGTCTCAATAGGCGCCTGATACCAGAAATATCCATATTCATGTTTCCAATACATACCCATCTCTTCGGAATGCAATGCTCTTTCGCTAAGCGATTTTATAATAGCAGCCGGAGTTATTTTATCATCGTAACGGTATAGAGCAAGAGCCATCATACCCTGCATGTAAATATCATTCTTCAGCCAGTATTTTTTAGCTTGCCCAAAGAAATAATCAAATCCTTCTTTGTTACGGTTATCTATTGCAATATCTTTGAAATAACTTCGGGTATATAAATAATGTATTTCGGTACATTCAAGGTTATTATCTTCCATTTTTATGTATCCTTTTTTAGCCTGGGCTTTCAAATATTCATAATGACTTTGCATTTGCCGATCAATATAACCCAATGCATTTTCGAGCATCTGCCAGGTTCTGGAGTCATTGCGCACAGATTTAACACCCATAACATCCAGGTGACCCATTCCGGCAACAATATGCTGAGTGATATATCTGTCTTCGGGGAAACCCGGGAACCAGCTAAAACCGCCACTCCCGTTCTGTGCTTCCATGATTTTCTTTAATGTACGCTCCAACTCATTGCCCATGCGGTTCAGGTCGAATAAGAGAGCAACATTTCTCTTTCTCTGGCTTTCGCTTTTTGCATTTAATACCCAAGGAGTCTCTTCAAGCAGAGCTGATTTAAGCTCCTGATTTTTCTCGAGGTTCGAAAGCAGGGCATCGGGCTGAATGGTAGCCCAGACATCGAATATTGATTTAATCTTAGGATTTGAATTTGAAATGTGCGATGCAATGGAATTTGCATAGAACCTTGAGAAGGTTTGTTCCGTGCATTCGTATGGGTATTCCATCATGTATGGAAGGGCCTGTACAGCATACCAGGCTGGATTTGAGGTAAACTCCAGCGTAAACCTGTTATTTCTGAGGGTTGATGATGTATTGTCAACCATTTTATCCAACCGGAAAGTCTTGGTTTGTTTGCCTCTTATTGGAAGTGGCATCGTTTCAGTAACCAGCATTCTGTTGGTAACAACCGGCAGAATCATTTCCTCGCCATCGGAGAAATCACCCGATTTTGCAACTATACGATAGGTTATGGCCTGAATACCTTCGGGTATTTCAATGGCCCATTCCACATTTGTACTTTGTTTTTCTTTAAGGGTGAATGATTTTTGTTTATCCTGGTTTTTCATCAAATCGTCGATAGGTTTCATGGTAAGAGCATCGAAGAATTCGAGCTGTGCCTGACCAGATAATTCTTTATCGACAAGACTTGTAATCTTGGCAGCAAAAATCATTTTATCATTTTCTCTGAAAAAACGCGGTTGATTGGGCACTACCATCAGGTCTTTCTGAGTTTTAAGCTCGTTAGTTATCAGTCCTGACTTTAAGTCCCTGGTGTGGGCAAATCCCAGCATTTTCCAACGTGTAAGGGCTTCAGGTATAGTGAAATTGATGATTATCACACCATTTGAATCGGTCTGGAGATTAGGATAAAAGAATGCCGTTTCGTTGAAGTTTTTTCGAATCTTAACATCACTAAAACTTTGTGTATTATTTTCAACAGATTTTTCTTTTGCTACAGAATTTGCTTGTTGATCGCCAGGTGCAGGTGCAGCTGCTGCTTCATCCATTGATGCAAATCCAAACTCTTTTTTGGAAACAGCAGATTTCATTCGAATATTGCCATCTCTTTTTGCTGATGCAGGTGCTAACTCATACAATACCTCTGCCGATTTATCTTCTTCTATCATTCCCCCACGAGCATAAAAATAGTGATACAGATTATAGTTAAACCAGTTAAGATAGTCGTACGATGGAGAACTGTAATATTTACTATCGAAATGATTCCAATCTTTATCGTAATTCCGGAATTCATTTTTAATAAAACCATTGGTGCTTAACCAGGTAAGCCGGGGAGCTGTAGAACTATAAAACGATGCAGACCAGTTATGGTCTTTAAAAGCATCCAGCGAAGCATCATAAAGTGTTGCCACCATTTCGGCCATAACCTTATCTGCTTTGTAACCCGATATTTTTAGTTTCCATTGCTCCTCCTGTCCCGGTTGCAGCTTATCGCGAAACGTTTCAAATTTTATATCCAGTTGCTTATTGGTATAGGGAACAACAATATTCGAAGTTTCGCTATATAAGCGGCTATCTTTCACAAATGTATAATGAATGGCAATATTACCACGGTATTCTTCTTTAACAGGAATATCGATTAGCCGTTTTTCGTTGTTCAGAGTGAACCGTTGAGTATTGAGAATTTCTCCATCCTGCTCAATCTCATATAGCACATTGATTTTTTCTGAGGAAGACGCTAATAATACAGCATTTTCGCCCGGTTCACATACAGCCTTCAATGATACCAGTTGATTAACAATAGGATATGATACATCTTTACTTTTTGAGTCATTCATATCAAAATAGGCTACTTCTTTTACATCCTGTCCGAATTTATCCTTGCTGGTTATCTCAAGCATGTATTTCCCTGGTTCCCAGGAACGAAGGTTTTTTATACCAAATTCCTTTTCTTTAGCTGTTTCGAATGAATAATTAAAAACCTCTTTTTCTTTTTCCCATTTATGGAAGTTGTTTTCATCGTTGTACAAATCATTCGGGAAATTTTTATGGTATTCTGTTTCAGATAATACGTATTTATCAGGTTTTTCCCATAACCGATCCCGATAAGCTCTTGCAGGGTTTTTAAGTTTCCAGATTTTTATACTCCCTGATGCAGGCTCAAATTCACCTGACAGATTAGTGGTGGTAATTGAGAATTTCTTTTCTGTTAGTTTGTTATTGCTTAAATCAATATCGTTTATATCAACACCAATAATAAGTGATTTATAAGAAACATTAACCGAAGCTTGTTTGCTGTGTGTTTCGCCGTTTATATCCGTTACATCAGCATAGATTGTATAGGTAAAAACCGGATCAGAATTTTTATTGACTGTCTCATCAGGAATAGCCTTAAAATCGATGGAGAATTTACCTTCGGAATCTGTAGTTCCGGTACCATTAGTAATCTCCATTTCAGGTGAAACAGGATAATATCCATACCAGCACCACCACCAATATGGAAAACGAGCCTTGCGTACAACCCTGTATTTAAGTGAAGCATTATCAATGTTAGCCCCTGAATAAGCAGTAGCCTTACCTGTAGCTTTAATTATTTCCCCAAGCTTAAAACTTCCTTTTATCGGGTCAAAAGCAACTTCGAATTTCGGTCTCTTAT
>JAHEEB010000399.1:0-3713 GCA_024640925.1 Bacteroidota bacterium
ACGTGCACCTGAAATAGCATCGCAAACCTGAACTATCGGTGCTATCAGGGTAGTCATTTCCGTTTCATCATGGTGTGAACCAATAGCATTACATATTTCCGGTTTTTCTTTATATTTTTCTGCCAGCTTCATACCATAAACTGCGTGTGGTATTTCTGGTTCCTCATCAGGAACTTTTCCAATATCGTGAAGCAGTCCGGCACGTTTTGCGAGTTTTGGATTAAGGCCAAGTTCTGACGCCATAATAGCAGACAAATTAGCTACTTCTCGCGAGTGTTGTAAAAGATTTTGGCCATATGATGAACGGTATTTCATTTTTCCTATAAGCCTTACCAATTCAGGATGCAGGCCATGAATACCTAAATCAATGGTGGTACGTTTACCAACTTCGATAATTTCTTCCTCAATTTGCTTTTTTGTTTTCGAAACAATTTCCTCAATTCGGGCAGGGTGTATACGGCCATCGGTAACCAGCTGGTGCAAAGATAATCTTGCAATTTCTCTGCGAACAGGGTCGAACGCCGAAAGGATAATGGCTTCAGGAGTATCATCTACGATAATTTCAACACCGGTGGCTGCTTCGAGGGCTCTGATATTACGACCCTCGCGGCCAATAATACGACCTTTAATTTCGTCGCTTTCAATATTAAAAACAGTAACAGCATTTTCAATAGCTGTCTCAGTTGCTACTCTCTGTATTGTTTCAATAACAACTTTTTTAGCTTCCCGATTGGCTGTCATTTTGGCTTCGTCCATTATCTCATTGACATAGGACATAGCTTCAGTTTTAGCTTCTTCTTTAAGCGATTCAACAAGCTGTTCTTTAGCCTGGTTTGCCGAGAGTCCCGAAATTGTTTCAAGTTGTTCAACCTGGTGTTTGTGGAGTTTTTCAAGGTCTTCAGACTTTTTATTGATTAGTTCAAGTTGAACATTCAAGTTCTCTTTGATAACATCAACATCCTTTTTATTCCGTTGATTCTCTTCGATTTTTTGAGAAAGTAAAGTTTCTTTCTGCCTGATTCTAGCTTCGGCCTGGCCTATTTTGCTGTTTTTCTCATTTATGTATTTCTCGTGTTCGGATTTCAGTTGTAAAAACTTTTCTTTTGCCTGAAGGATTTTATCCTTCTTGATAACTTCAGATTCATTATTAGCTTCGTTAATAATACGTTCTTTCTTTTTTCTGAGTGCTATGTTCCAAATAAGAAAAGATAATCCACCACCAACTATAAATGATAATGCTCCTATAATCAATCCTTTGATAAGGAAGGAAGCATCTGACATGGTTGATATTGTATCCATAAATTTTTGTTGTGTTAATATATATATTAATAAAAAACCCGCATATTTCTTCAAAATTTATTGAAACCCCATTCAATCATGGGTGGAGGTGCCAAACCATTTCGGGCTTCCACTGTTCCCCGAAGGGAACCCTGTAAACAGGGTGTGGCCTGTCCTAGATGACCCGAGCTACACTCCAATGTAGAAAGTGTTGAGTTTCACAAACAATTGAAGAAACTATGCGGGCAATATTTTTGTTATATGTAAAAGAACCTTATTACTCTTCTCCCTTTAAATATTCTGCCAGTTCATCATTCAGATCCTTCAGACTTTCAATTATTGGCAATTCATCATTTTTATCTTCCAGTTCCACCGTCCTGGTAGCTAACTGTAGTGATGCCATCGCTAAAAAATCTATCATGTCTTTATCGACATACCGTTGCTTATACTGCAGAACCCTTTCGTTTATTAATTTTGCAGCCTTCCTTATTCGTTCTTCCTCGTTTTTATCAATTTTCAGAGGATAGAACCGATCTGCCAGGTTAACCCGTATGGAAAGCTTTTCGTCCATATTTATTTATTTAAAAGAGCAATACATTTATCTATCTCCCGCACTATCCTGTTAACCTTGAGTTTTGCATCATGACTGTTTAAATCAGATCCTTCAAGGTTTTTAGCTAATTTTAAATTGTTGTATTGTACAGATAGTTTTTCTTTTTCTTGTAATAAATTTTTAAGTTTTTCTTCTAGTTCTATATTTTTTTGTTCAAAAGAACGTCTTTTTTCTTTTTCTGCCTCCAAAAGAGCAACTATTTGTTTGAATTTTTCTCTCAGAGAAACAATCAATTGTTCATTATTGTTTTCCATGCAGACATTTTAATGCAAATTTAAACAATAAGCCCCGCAAATTTAAAAAAATCTTTGGGTTATTTTTAACACATCACATATTGTGATAGTTTTGCTTTTTTATCAAGTCTAAAGTTACTAAAAAAATGCAACATCTCATTAAAAAGGGTACTTACATTTGTTCTCTAATTTTATTTCCGGTTTGTTTATTCGGTCAAAGTTTCGAAATTCATTCACCTCTTGAAATACCCTTGTTTTTATCCGGTAATTTCGGAGAATTAAGGAATTCTCATTTTCATGGGGGAATTGACATTAAAACTCAATCGGTAACAGGTAAAAAAGTTCTGGCAATAGCGGATGGTTACATATCAAAAGTGAGAATTGAAACGGGTGGATATGGACATGCTATTTTTATTACCCATCCGAATGGGTATACAAGTATATATTGTCATCTTCAGGAATTTTTTCCTGATTTGGAAGCTTGGGTAAAGGAAGAACAATATAAACAAAAAACTTTTTCAATAGAATTGATTCCGGAGAAGAATAAATATAATGTATCCGCTGGGCAGTTTATTGGATTGTCTGGTAATACAGGTCGTTCTGGTGGTCCTCATTTGCATCTCGAAATAAGAGATGAGAACGATGTTCCTGTTAATGTACTGAAATTCAAGCTCCCGATTAAAGATACCATTGCTCCAAAATTTGTTCAATTATTTATTTATAATGATATTGATAATCAAACATTTGAATTTTCGGAAAAGAAAAGGTTATATATTACAGGGCGAAATAACAAGTACAAAATAGATAAGCCATTACAAGTGTTTGAAAATGTTGCATTTGGTGCAGAGATTTATGATTATCTCAATGGCTCATCAAACAAGTGTGGAGTATATTCCCTTGAACTTACTATGGACAATACTCCAGTGTATTTTATGCAAATGGATAAAATAAGTTATAATGAAATGGGATATATTAAGACCTATAGTGATTATGCTGAAAAAATAATAAATAACAAAGGCATATACAGGCTTTTTGTTGAACCAAACAATTGTTTGACTTTTTATGGGGATATTAAGAATCATGGAATTATAGAAATAAAAGATGAATTAACCCATAGAATAAAAATAATAGCAAAAGATGCTTATGGAAATATATCAACGCTTGAATTTTCCATAATTTATAAAAAGGATATTGCACATTCAGCTCAAAATACAGAAGGGAAGGAATTGTTCAAATTCAAAAAGGATAATGTTTTTGAAAATGATTTTGTAAAATTCCTGGTTCATGAGAATTCTTTGTATTCAGATAAATATTTTACTGATTCAATTGAAAAAACTGATAGTTTCTATACAAATAAATTTGTTCTGGGTGATGAATTAGTGCCGACAAACAATTATCCATTGTTGAGCCTCAAGGTCACAAAACCATTGAATGGGATTATGACAGATAAGCTCATTGTTGTTAGAATTGATAGAGAAGGAAACCTTATCTCAGAGGGTGGTCTATGGGAGAAAAATTGGGTAACTGCTAAAGTAAATGGATTTGGTACATACGCTGTTTCTGCTGATACAACCGCTCCTGAAATAAAA
>JAHEEB010000399.1:3723-5114 GCA_024640925.1 Bacteroidota bacterium
TGTCGTATTTCGCAATGCTTCAAAATATAGTAGTTCCAGTGTGTTTTCTTTTAAAATTACAGACGATCTCTCGGGAATAAAATCATACAATGGTTTTATTGATAATAACTGGGTGCTTTTCGAGTATGATTCGAAAAGTGATTCTCTGTTTTACAAAATTGATTCATTGAGGCTTGAGCAAAAAAGTGATTTACATGAACTTAAAATATTGGTATCTGATGAATGCAATAATACTGCCGTATTTACTGGTAAATTTTATTATTAGCTTATGAGATGGAAGAATAAATATTATGTAATTGGTGTAATGTCTGGTACCAGCTTGGATGGACTTGATACTGCCTTATGCGAATTTGTGAAATCGGATGAGAAATGGTTTTTTAATCTTATTGATTATCAATATACACCATACACTAATGAATTTAGACAATTATTAGAGAGTGCTTACCATTGCCCGGCAAGACAACTTGTTGAGATAGATGCCAGGTTTGGAATCTTTATAGCAGACGAAGTTAATAAAATTGTTTCCAGAAATAATATAAGTGTTGATCTGGTTGCTTCTCATGGGCAGACTATATTTCACATGCCAGAGAACGGATACACTTGCCAGATAGGTTCTGGCGCTCATATTGCTGAATTAACAGGAATTACAACAGTATGTGATTTTCGCACTCAGGATGTTGTCATGGGAGGGCAGGGAGCTCCCCTGGTGCCCATTGGCGATGCATTGTTATTTTCTGATTATGCTGCTTGTCTAAACCTGGGCGGGTTTGCTAATATTTCATATGAATTTAATGGAAAGAGAATAGCATACGATATTTGTCCGGTGAATATTGTCTTAAATTATCTTTCAGGTAAATTATCTATTGAGTACGATTTAGATGGAAAACTGGCTCAGTCGGGCAGTGTTATAAATAACACTCTCGATATTCTGAATAAATTAGATTTTTATAGAAAAGAATATCCTAAATCTCTAGGAAAGGAATGGGTTGATAAATTCATTTATCCTGTTATCAAAGATGTGGACCCGGTTGATGGATTGAGGACTTTTGTTCAGCATATAGCTCATCAGATATCTGTTAATATTGGAAGGGTTGATGGTGCTAAAGTTCTTGTGACAGGAGGAGGAGCAAAAAATAAATATCTTATTCAACTTATAAGTCAGATGACCTCAAAAGAGATAATTATACCACAAGAACAAATAATTGATATGAAAGAAGCAATTGTGTTTGCATTTCTTGGGGTTTTACGTCTAAGAGGTGAAATTAATTGCTTGGCTTCAGTTACCGGAGCAAAGAGAGATTCTTGTTCAGGAGCCATCTATTTGCCATAAAACAAGAAAGGTGGGTTACCCCACCTTTCTTCCCTAACTACTTTAAAAACAATCTAATTAC
>JAHEEB010000400.1 GCA_024640925.1 Bacteroidota bacterium
GAGTTTTTTACCATAACCAGTTATAGTATATAGAAAGTAATAGCTGTACTTTTCAAGCAAAATCAGATGTTTGGAGAAGTAATCAGGATTTCTGGTCCAGAATACAATGCAGTCGACAACCTGTGGACGTATATCAATCCGGCTAACCTGGTGAACATTCATAGGGTTTCGAACAGATACAAACCCTTTTTCTACCCGGTTATAGAACCAGTCGGAATAAAAGGCGGGAATGTCGGTTCTTCTGCTAACACTGAGTATCATGGCAAATAGTGGTCAAGCAAAATGAATTTGAAATCTCTTATTCAGTTGAGTAAAAAACGCAAACTACCTTAATATTCATTTTTTTCAATTAGTTTCATTATAAACTTATCATATTCAAGCTTCATTGGTAAATTGTAATCAATTCGTAATTCTCTTCTCGTTACAATTACATTTTTCTTTGTTTTAGGATTATATCCATTTTTCTCATTTTCGCTCCAGTATAACCCAATTCCCCGTTTTTGCCAATTCGGAATTTCGTTAAAGTTTATACCATATTGAAAAAGAAGTTCATTTTTATCGGCTGTGCTTATTTTTTCAATCCGCTTAGTGGCTTGCCCCCGGGTATAATTATCTTCTCTCAGCTTCCAGTAACAATAAGCATTAAGGGCATTTCGGTGGGCATCCTCGTTTCTCCAACGAAAATAATCTACAACCAATTGTTTATTTGGTAATTCGCAAAGCCTGCAATCGAATGAGGCAACTGTTCCGATTAATGATGTAAATTTTGCACTTGCTTCTCCGGCAAGAATTGATGTGTATTTTCGGTGTTTCCTTGAAAATGCAGATTCATTTAAATCAAAAAGCAAAGAAATCTCATCACTTTCTGTATATCCGTATATTATATTAAATCCGCAAGACATTAAATGCTTTAAGGTTTCTACCATATAATCCCTGAAAACCTCGTCAAAGGGTGCTTTAAATTTATGAGTCTCTTTAGTTAACCGGGTAAAACTCCGACCATCTATTCTGGCAACCATATAAATGCCTGGCAATACACAAATATCATGAGCAGTTTCGTAAATCCGAAGCTTTTTATCTAAATCGTCAAATTTCATTTTTCCCAGTTTTTAACTATGAAATCACCATTATTTAGTTCAACATAATATAGTTCGTCAAATCCTTCTTCGAATGAGGGTAGCTCGAGTTTGCTATAAGTTCCCTTAATACCAATTTCTGGGACATTTTCTTTCCCGGTCCTATTTGCATTTCTCTCAATTGAATCCTCAATCTTTGATTGAAAGTAGTATCCAACCACTTTATATTTATTTTGTTTAGCTAGTTCGATATAATTAATTCTATCCTTTCGTGTTGGATTTGTATTGTCAATTATAAATGGTTGTTGAATTGAAAAGCAAGTGTCTAAAAACTTTTGCTCTTTATTCCTTGTGTTAAGCATATCCATAGAAATTCTTATGTGGGTTCTGAAAAACCTTTCTTTGTAAAAAGTTGATTTTCCTGTAGCTTGTATTCCTATAAATATTATTGCTTCCATGCTACTGCATTATCTTTAGCGTTTCTTACTATTCTTCTAATTCAATTCCAATTTTATCAGCAATGCCTATAATATCTTTTAAGGAAATATTTTCATCAATCTCAAATTCTTCTTCAAGATATAATTTTTCTCCTATATCTGATATTATTTCGCCCTCCTGAACGAAGAAGATTCTGCAAATTCCATTGTTGAAATTGCCAAATTCGTATGTCGCCGAAGCTGTTTGCACAATAAAAGTAAAAATCTCAGTTTCTAATTCTTCTGATAATTCCGAAAGTAAATCTTCTTCTAACACATAAATCATCTCATAGTCATTTAGAATTGTCCATCCATTTTCGAATTTTGCAGAATCAGACAATTCTTCAAAAAGTTCGTTATCCTCTTCACTGTAATTCAGTTTGGTTGAAATGTTTTTTAAATTCTGCAGATGATTTCCTTTGATTGCAATAATAGCTTTTGAGAGTCCCATATCTTTTATTTTATTTAATGAATTATTACTTGACAGATTTTTTTTACTAATTCCGTCCTTTAAGACTGGTTTTAGCCATGCAATTTATTTAAAACTTCCAATAATTGTAATGTTTTCTATATTCTCGTCCAATTCTTATTAATCTGTCATAGAATTAAATCTTCTGAACAAAACCAAAAGTAGAATAAAAATCACTCCATTTTTAAAAGCTCCCCACTTTTTGTTATCTCTGTAAACCGGTTCATAAATCTGGAAGCTGGTGCTCCATCGACAATGTTATGGTCAAAAGATGCAGTAACACATAAATGTTCCTTCGAAACAAACTGTCCGTCAATTTCAATAACTTTTTGGCTGATACTTCCTACTGTAATCAAAACTGTTGCGCTTCCATGCGGGATAAACCAGGCTGATTCCTTGCTGAACATGCCAACTGCTGTAACAGCTATTTTCCCATAACGCTTTGCCATAGTTATATTTTTATCAGCAATTCTGATAAATGATTTAAGCATAAAAGTTGGGATAAACCTTAT
This sequence comes from Bacteroidota bacterium, assembly GCA_024640925.1. Taxonomy (GTDB): domain Bacteria; phylum Bacteroidota; class Bacteroidia; order Bacteroidales; family UBA10428; genus UBA10428. The sequence continues at coordinate 2,534 of JAHEEB010000400.1, forward strand.
CCAGGCCATGCCTGACAGGGTTCCTATTTTATCGTCTTTTTGTGTTTGTGCTTTTCTTATTTCGCTCTGTATCTGGCTAAAAGATTTACTTTGTGCTTCTTTAATACCAATGGGTTCGGGAACTTTCTCCCCGCTTATTTCCCGCTCGATCAATACACTAATTGTTACATCATCGAGAATAATAATCTTGTTTCTTCTGATAAATGAATTTAAAGTCGGATTTTCTTTAATGGTGTGGGCCAGGCAGGTAACTATATATGCTGTTAATGAAAGTTTCTCTCCGGTTTTTTCAGAATGCTCTTTCATTAACCTTCGGGGCTCGCTTATGTCAATTTCGGTAAGGCAATGAATTGCATTTTTCTCTTTTGACACAGCACATGATGCAGAAACCATTCGTCTGTTTATACTCAGCGGATGAACTATATAACCAACACTTTTTCGTTTGCTCATAAGCTCAAAGTTAATTTTAATTTAAAACGAGATTTGTCAATGGAAATAGTGGGAATACAAAAATAGTGATAAACAATATATTGCAAAGTCTGGATTTTATTAATAATAATTGATAATTGGTTTGTTCCTAATGACAAATTTATCATTTGAAATTTTCTAATGATAATTTGTGCTGAAATCAACCCATTTCCTGAAATTTATTTCTGGTTTGCCCAGTAAACTATTTGCTTCATCGGGGCTTCCGGTTTCTTTTACTTTTTCAAAGTAACCAAACATCGATGATACTTCTTTCAGTTCTTTCTTTCTTGTTAAAAAGGCAATTGTTTTTAACACACCTACAGGAATAGTAGAAATTCGTTTAATTTCAGGATGTACTTTCTTACAGTATTCTGTCAACATGTCTAGCATTAAGCATTCTTCGGGGCCATAAATATACAAGGCCTTATTACGTACTTCCGGATTTTTATATGCGGCAGCAACCATTCGGGCATAATCGTCGGCAGCTATCCAATGATAGGGATTCAACTGCTTGCCTATCATTGTGGCTTTACCGTTTTGAATCATCAGTTCGAGCGATTCAAAGAACCATGTGGGACGAAAAATAATATAGGGAATTCCGCTATGAATAATGGACTGTTCAGCTTGGTATTTGTTCTCAATCATCCAGAACCAGCGGTTTTCCTCAGCAACAGTGCATCCGGTAATTGTGCTGATTAGTTTAATTTGTTTTTGTTTGGCAGCGGCCACAATGGCTTTTGTTGCAAGTCCTTCGTTAACTCTGGAAAGGCTGATATGAACAGCATCGCAGCCATCCATTGCTTTCTGTAAATCGGATGGGTTAAATACATCGCCCTGAACAATTTCAAACTTTTTTTCAAACATAGAAGCCTTAACAGTTCTGGAAAAAAGGCAAAGCTGAACCCCCTGCTTATCTAAATGGTGTATGACAGGCTTCGCTAATAATCCGGTTGCTCCAATAATTAATGTTTTCATCACTTTCCGATATTTATTTTCAGCAAATTTCAATAAAGCGAAGAAAAGTATTGTTTGATAAAAGTCAAAAAATTATTTCTTTTTGCGGATTCTGCTTAGGGTAGCAATATCAATTCCCAGGTACGAAGCAATGTGTTTTAATGCTACTTTTTTGCAAACTTCCGGGTACTGTTTGCAAAACTCTTTGTATCGTTCAGTTGCAGTTAATGTCTGAAACTGAATTGTACGTTTGGTTAACATGTTGTTTTTATAGTCGGCAGTATCTTTGCAAACTAGTTGCCATGCAGGGATTTTTTTATAAAGCTCCTGTATGTTTTTATAACTGATGATTAAAAGTTCTGTATTTTCAATGGCAATAATATTTTCTTTAGAAGGTATTTGTTTATTAAAACTGTCATTAGAAATAACAACATTGCCCGATAATATAAAATCGGTTGTTATATCATTATCATTTTTGTCGGTATAATAGGTTCGCAAGATTCCGGACATTACAATCCCTAACTTGTCGGAAATATCGCCAAACTTTAAGAAATAGTCATTGGCTTTTATTGTTGCCGGCACATAAGAACCAATAGTAGTTTCCCAGTCTTCGGTTGAGAATTTATAGTTTTGAATCAATATTTCTTTAAAGTCCATAATTTTTATATTTGTTGAAGAACATTGTGAAATTCTGAGAAGGTTTAAAAATGCAAATATTGCAAAAATAAGTTTTAAACTTTTTATAGGAAGCGCCAGATTAATTACTATTCCTCCAAACATTTTATATATATTTTGATATATTTGCCACAATTTTTAAAATACGGAATCAAACAGAAACCTATGGTCACTATCAATAACCACGATGAATTCGCAGCCTACCTTGGCAAAGAAATCGGTGTATCAGAGTATTTAACTATTACACAGGAACAAATAAACAAGTTTGCCGATGCAACATTGGATTTTCAATGGATTCATATCGATCCGGAAAGAGCCAAGAAAGAGTCGCTATATAAAGATACTATTGCTCACGGATATTTAACCCTGTCTGTATTACCATATTTGTGGGAACAGATAGTTGAGTTCAAAAACATCAAGATGATGGTGAATTATGGCATTGAAGATCTGAGATTTCAGCAGCCGGTTGTTGTTAATAGTCGTG
>JAHEEB010000401.1 GCA_024640925.1 Bacteroidota bacterium
CGAAATTGCCAATATAAAATGATTTACTGATGAGAAAATTATTTGTTTTCGTTCTAACATTTGTTGTGTTTGTAATTAATTTACAGAATATTAGAGCATCTGTAACTAATTCCATTTCATTAAAACAATTTTCCGATTCGTGCTGGAAATACATGAATTCGGGCGATACCATGCAAAGCAGGAAGTATTGTGAGCTCTATCTGAAAAGTTCCATCGATTCAAATGATACCTATTCAATTGGTAATGCATATAGAACTTTTGCCAATTACTATCTGATATCAAACAATTATTCAAAATCAATTGAAGACTATAATAAATCGATTGAATATTCAAAAATACTCAAGGGAGAAAAAGGGGAACTCTTATATGCAGAGTGCCTTCTCAACTTCGGGTTAGTTTACCATAGAAATGGCGACTTTAAAACCGCTTTGGAAATGTATCTCCCCGCAGAAAAGATATATTATACGTATAAAGATTATTTCGGATTATCGGACACATATAACAGAATTGCAGATATATACATGTCGCTAAAGCAGAACGAAAAAGCCATTGAGTATAATAAAAAATCATACGAATACGGATTAAAAGCAAATCATAAACTAATATTACTAAAAAGCTATTTTTGTTATGCAAGTAACCTTGGCATGTTAGATTCTTTGAAAAAGGCAAACGACTATTATTTAAAAGCATTGCAAATTGCTCAGGAAACAGGACATAAGACATTTGAGTCGGACACTTATTATAATATGGCTGGTCTTGCAGAGCAACAAAACAAATACAGCGAAGCACTTTCTTTATACGAAAAATCATATAAAATTGCCCTTGAAACAGGCGAGATGGTAAATATCGGGGAGATTCTCCGTAAAATCGGAAAAATGCATTTTAACCTGAATGACTTCAATACTGCGAGAAAAGAACTTACCAACGTATTAACCATAGCCAGAGAGGCAGAATATTTAGAATTAGAAAAAGATGCCCTGGTTGATTTGAGTGATCTTGAGAATAAAGCAGGAAACTATGGTAAAGCTTATGAGTATTTAAATCAGAGTATAGAAATAACGGAGAAAATTTATTCAGAAGAAGACCAGGAGCAGATAAATTACCTGAATGGTAAATACCAGGCAGAAAAGCGTGAAGCAGACATATACCGGCTGGAGTCGGAAAAGAAACTACAGTTGGAACAGATGAAAAAGAAAAACGCCATTATCATTGGCAGTATAACCTTACTTATCATCATTGCTTTTGCCGGAATCATTTGGATGCGTTACTACAAACAGCGCCAAAAACTAATTACACAAGAAGTAGAATTGCACAAACATAAAATACGTGAACTGGAGAACGAAAAAATGTTGTTGGCAACCCAATCTGTATTGAAAGGAGAAGAAACCGAGAGGAAAAGAATGGCCCGGGATTTACACGATGGCCTTGGAGGTTTATTATCTGGGGTTAAAACTGCATTGAATAATGTAAAAGGAAATGTTATAATTGACAAAGAGGGCGCAAATGATTTTTATCTGGCCATTGATATGCTCAATTCTTCCATCACAGAACTCAGAAGGGTTGCCCATAACATGATGCCCGAAGCGCTAATGAAACTTGGGCTCAAAGACACACTAACAGATTTTTGCAGTGAACTCAACAAGGTAAACCCTATGCATATTGATTTCCAGTTTTATGGGCAATTTGAAAGAGTTGATTCAAATCTTGAGATCAATATCTATCGGATTATACAGGAACTGGTGAACAATGCTATTAAATACGCTGAGGCAAAACAACAGGTAATACAGATGATACAAGAGCCAAAACGTTTGTGTTTTATTGTTTTAGATAACGGAAAAGGCTTTGATTTAAAAGAGCTCCAGCAAACAAAAGGCATTGGATTAAACAGCATCAAATCAAGAGTCGAGTCATTCAACGGACAACTGGAAATAAGTTCAAAACCAGGCAAGGGTGCCGAATTTACTATCGAATTTATGATTTGACATCCGGCTTTTTGATCTTCCTGAAATTTATGTTAGGTTTGTGATTGCCTCAAACATAAATTTCAATGGCTGATATATTAATTGTAGACGATCATCCCATAGTTGCGGAGGGCTTACAAAAGCTTATTCTTGATAAAGGTCTCGCCTCGAAGTGCATGACAGTGTATTCTTCGAAAGAATGCCAGAAATACCTTAAACTCTTTAATCCCGATTTAATTTTGCTTGACTACCACCTGCCCGATGGCAATGGGATTGACCTGTGTAAATTTATAAAACGTGAGGATTCAAAAATAAAGGTATTGGTAATCAGTTCATTTAAGGAACAAAGCATTGTAAAACTGATGATTAGCAATGGGGCTTCGGGTTATGTGCTGAAAAATGCCTCTGAAGAAGAGATTATAGAAGCCATCACGACTGTTTTATCCGGGAAAATATACATGTGCGAAGAATCGCAGGAAATTATTGATAACCGAAATAATCAAACTATTATTACCGAGCGCGAAATAGAGGTTATAAAACTGATAGCCGAAGGACTTACAAACATTGAAATTGCTGAAAAACTTTTCTTGAGTCCATTAACAGTAGAAAGACACCGTAAAAACATCATCATCAAACTTAACGCCAAAAATACGGCATCGCTTATTAGTATTGCCATGCATAAAGGTTTTATCTGAAATGCAGGATTAGTTTTTTCGGAACATATTTTTCAAAGTGTTATTTCGATTTATTTACAACCCTTTATTTTCTATATCTTTTCTAACTTTTTTAACCCATTCTCGTTTATAGAATATTATAAATGTTAGTTAATTTAAATTCCTTTTTAAAAATCTTATCATGAAAAAAATTCATTTGTTTTCGTATTTGTTATTCATTGCAATAACTGCCAATGCATGGCCTCAAACTACTGTTCTTTCAAAACCCCTGTCAAATGGCCTCACTTGAAAACCACTACTAGCTTTCACAGGCCTATCGTTGATTTCATACTTCTATTGAAACCATTGTCTGCCAACCGTCTTTTTATATGTTAATGCTATTTACTTAATTATTAAATTTATTGATACTATGAAACATTTTTTACTCATCTTTCCCTTATTTGCAGGTTTTGGAATGTTTTTAAAACATAAAACAAGCAAAACTTATATTCTGACCATAGTTTTGACTTGTATGTTTTTACTAAATGCTAATGCACAAAGCGGAACGGTTACCTTTTCTGCCAGCAACCAAACAAATGTGGGGACTATGCCATATGACGGGATTTATTCCAATGATATATCCGGCATACAGCTTAACTTTTTCAATGCTTCGTCGGCTGCAAATGCTGCAGCCAGGATAACAACAGGAAGTTTTGCTTATTTTACTACCTCCGAAATCGGATTAGGCAGTTATGGCGGAATTGCTGCGATCGATCAGACATCAGAATATTACTGCATAGGAGAAGCCCCTAAAATTTCAGTTTTTGCAAGTAATGATGGAAGCGAATTCAGTTTCCAATCAATCTATTTTGCTGATCCCTGGGATGCAGAAACCACCATTAAATTTGAGGGTTTTAAAAACGGCATATCAACTGGTTCTGTAATATTAAGTATCGATCAAACCAATCATTTTCAAACGTTTACTTCTTCCAATTTCCCAACTACTAAATTCGGAGACGTTGATGAAGTGCGCTTTACTAACCAGTTGAATGGAGATATGACATATGGCAATTGGGCCAATTTCAACAATATAACTATAGGACAGGCTGTATTATCAGTGCCCACAACCCAAACAAGCTCCATAACATTTTCCGGGATAACCACATCTCAAATGACCATTGGCTGGACAAAGGGAAATGGCGCCAGTCGTGCTGTTTTTGTAAAACAAGGAACAGGTACCATTACCAATCCTTCCGATAATACCACCTATACTGCCAGTTCCAGCTGGGGTACAAAAGGTACGCAATTAGGCTCGTCGGGGTATTATTGTGTGTATAATGGCACTGGTACAAGTTTTACTTTAACCGGATTGAGTGCAGGGACTCAATATACCGTACAGGTATTCGAGTATAATGGCAATGCAGGCAGCGAAGCCTATTACAACTCCACTGCAGCAAATAATCCAAATAGTCAGACAACTTTATCGATACCAACAATTTCTTCTGTCAGCGTACCTTTAACCGGGACATACATTACAGGCCAAAATCTCGATTTTACTGCTAATTTCAGCAAGGCAGTAACAGTGGTGGGTACTCCTTATATACCTGTAACCCTGAATACCGGAGGAACTGTAAATGCAACCTACCTAAGTGGTTCAGGTAGTTCCGCTTTGGTGTTCAGATATACTATTGTATCGGGCAACTACGACTCTGATTGCATCACCCTGGGGTCATCCATTATATTACCTTCCGGAGGCACATTGACTGATGCAAATTCTGTCAGTGCTAACCTCACCCTGAACAATGCCGGAAGCACGGCCGGTATATTAATTGATGCTATTGCACCAACTGTCTCTTCAGTTAGTTCAACAGCTGCTGATGGAACTTATTTTTCTGGCAATTCAATAGCAATCACCATTACATTCTCGGAAGCTGTGTCCGTAACTGGAACACCAACACTATCATTAAACAGTGGAGGTACAGCATTCTATTCATCGGGTAATGGCAGTGCAGTATTAACATTTACATACACTATTGCAAGTGGCGAAAGCAACATGGATTTGGATTATTCTTCAACCGGTTCATTAAGTCTATCAGGTGGAACAATCGAAGACGTCCCAGGAAACAACGCAATACTAACTCTGCCAACCATGGGAGAAACCAGTTCATTGGGTGGGCAAAAAAGTATTATAATCGGAACAGCTCCTGTTGTTACTACCCAGGCTGTCTCAGATATAGGGACAACAACGGCCACAGGGAACGGGAATATTTTAAGTTTAGGCTTACCCAATCCAACTGCTTATGGTGTTTGCTGGAATACCACCGGAACGCCCACTATTTCTGACAAAATTATTGATCACGGGGCTTCTTCTACAACTGGTGCATTTACTGCTGCTATAACCGGTTTAATTGCCAATACAACCTATTATCTTCGTTCGTTTGCCACTAATCAGGCTGGTACAAGCTATGGAATGGTAGTGTCGTTTAAAACCAATG